>JAYTZB010000265.1:0-4774 GCA_043742085.1 Polyangiaceae bacterium | reverse complement strand
GCGCCGCTGATGGCCACCAGCTTCGGGACGGCCACGTTGCGGGTCGGGAGGACGGGATTGAGCTCGGTCTCCCCGCGAACGTCGCTGCTCATGACGGAGGCTAGGATATGCCGCCTCGTCATCGCCGGCGCGGGGATCGATGTACGGCGGCTGGGGCCGCCTTGACCCGAGGGCGGCAAGCCTCAGGGACATGGACGAGAGACGCACCAGTTCTGGCGGGGTGTCAGCCGTGACCAGGCGAATGTCCGGCAAATTTGAGTGTGTCCGGGGCAGATCACCTGGACACGATTCTTGCAGTGAGCGGGGGGAATCCCTCCATGGACGTAACCTGCCCTGCCTGCGCCGCCCGATACACTGCCGACGAGCAGAGGCTCCGCGGGAAGACCGCGCGGATGCGTTGCAAGGCGTGCGACACGGTTTGGTTGGTCTCTGGAACGCCGGATCGGGCAGAGGAAAAAATGAACGAGGAAAAGCGCGCTGCAGTCGTGAAGCGTGGCGGCGAGCGGGACCACCGTGATCTCTTCGCAAGCCGTCCCGCCGACCTCGGCTCGGTCAAGCAGACCCTGCGTCCCCCGGCGCCCGACTTCGGCGGCGCCGTCGCAGCCCGCAACGAGACGTCGGTGCTGTTCACCGTCGACTCGCTCCGGGGCACCGCCCGCGTCAAGACGCCGGAGCCCGAGCTGGCTCCCCTCTCCAGCGCCTTCATCGCGCAGGACGACGAGGGCGTCATCGATCTGAAGGCGCTCGCGTCCTCACCTCCTCGCGCGCATGTGCGCTCGGTCGCTCCGCTCTTCAGTGAGCCTCCCCCCGGCGCCTTCAGCGCCGACGTCGACAGCACCGGCGCGAACGAAGGCATCTCGATGCCCGGCGGCTTCAAGCTCGGCAAGCGCGCGATCGCCGGCATCGCCGCGGCTGCGGTGGCGCTCGTCCTCTGCAGCATCGGCCTCGCAGCTGCGTTCAAGGGCGAAGAGCCCGTCGCGCACACCGCAGCGAACTCGATGATGGCGCCCATCGCAGTGGCCGCTCCCGTCGTCACGGCTGCACCCGCTGCGCCCGTGATCGCGCCCGTCACCGCCTCCAACGCCACCTCCTCGAGCGACGACGACACCAAGTCCTCCACGGTCAAGGGCAAGGGCAAGAAGGGGAAAGGCTCCGCAAAGGCCTCTTTCTCCGGCGGCAAGTCGCAAAGCGTGCAGAGCAGCGGCGTCTCGTCGAAGAAGTCCTCGTCCAACGATACGGGCGTGTCGAAGCTCCCCAAGGCCGCCGACAAGTGCGGCTGCAAGGGCGACTTCACCTGTGTCCTCCGCTGCACCGCCACCGGCAAGTGAAACGGCGCGCTAGCGCGCGACGCGAACGATCGGCACGACGAGCACGCGCACCTGAGCGTCGCTAGCCCCTGCACGCGCGGCGGCCATGGCGTCCTCGTAGCGCTTGAAGTCCGTGGCCGCGCCGAGCACCACCCGCACCTCGCGTGCGCCTTGGAGCGTGCGCACGCGACCCGTGACGCGAACTGCGCCGCCTGGCGCGATCTCGACCTTCGTGTCGACCGGACTCGGCTCGCCTTCGGGGTCACCCGGCGCGCCGACGGCGAACACGAACGCCACGAGCTTCGTCCCGACCGGAGCCGCTGGAGTCGCGTCGATCTCGAACGGCGCATCACGACCGGGCGCGAGCTCGAAGCGCGCGACTCCATACTCGGGCAAGGGCGGATGGCCCCCGGCGCGACGCCCGAGCCCGACGTAGAGCGCGACCGCAGCGAGCGCGGCGAGCAGCGCCACCAGGATCTTCGCGCGGCGTCCGAGGTTCATCGCGTCTCCAGCGGCTTCTAGCACGGGAGGCTCCCGCGAACGGCGCGTGTTAGCTTCGCCGGATGGACGGAAAGGTCGCGATCATCACCGGTGCGTCTTCGGGCATCGGCCTCGCCATCGCCCAGAAGTGGGTCGCTCGCGGAGGGCGTGTGGCGCTGGTGGCGCGCACGGCCGCGAAGCTCGAAGCCGAAGCGCGGAAGCTCGGTGAGGCCGCGGCGGCCTTCCCGCTCGACGTGCTCGACCTCGCGGGGCTCCAGGACCTGCCGCGGCGCGTGGTCGAGAGGTTCGGACGCCTCGACGTGCTCGTGAACAACGCGGGTCTCAACCACCGCGGCGAGATCGACAAGTTCGAGCCGAGCCAGCTCGCCGACATCATCACGACCAACCTCACGTCGCCCATCGTGCTGACGCGCGCCGCGCTCCCGCATCTCGAAAAGGGCGGATCCATCATCCAGCTCGCGAGCATCGCCGGCATGGTCCCGGTGCCCGGCGAGGCGACGTACAGCGCGTCGAAGGCCGGCCTGCGCGCGTTCGCCCGTGCCGTGGGCTACGAGATGGAGCATCGCGGTATCCACGTCGGCTGCGTCTGTCCGGGTCCCGTCGACACGGGCTTCCTCGGCGATCTCGAGTCGGTGCCGGACATCGTCCTCTCCCAGCCGATGATCACCGCCGACGACGTCGCCGACGGCGTGCTCCGCTGCATCGACGAGCGCATCGACGAGCTCGCGCTTCCGCGACGCTCGGGACGCCTCGCCACGATGGCGTATCTGATGCCCGACTTCGCGAGGCGCATCCGCCCTGTCCTCGAGAAGCGAGGGGCGCGCAACCGGCTCGCCATCCTGGCGCGCCGCCGCTCCGCATCGTGAGCTCGTGAGCACGAACGCCAGGCGCGTGTGCGTGGTCACGGGTGTGGTCTTCGTGCTCGCCGGGCTCCCGAAGCTCCTCGCGTTCCACTGGGAGCTCGCGATCTTCATCGAGCTCGGCCTCCCGCGGCCCGCGATCTGGGTCGTCGCCGCGGGCCTGATCGAGATCGCCGGCGGGGCGCTGCTCGTGTCGCGCCGCGCGGTGACGCCGGCGGCGGTGCTCCTCGGAGGAACGATGGCCGTCGCGATCGTCGTGTCCGGCATCGGGCACGGCGACGTCGTTCCGAGCCTGACCCTGGCCCCCGCGCTGCTGGCGGCGTGCATCTACCTCGTCGTCAGCGACGGCGCGTGGCTTCGTAGAGCGCGATCCCGCTCGCGACCGCCACGTTGAGCGAATCGAGCGCGGGCGTCATGTCGATGCGGACGCGCCGCGTTCGCGCGAGGACGTCGGCGGGCAGGCCGTCACCCTCGGTGCCCATCAAGAGCACGCGTCCGCGCGGCGCCGGGTCGGCCACCACTGCGTCGAGGAGCTCCTCGCCGCGCGCGCTCAGCGAGAGCGCTTCCCAGCCGGCCGCCTCGATGGTGTCGAGCATGCTGCCCGCGGAATCGCAGCGCGCGAACGGAACGACGAGCGCGCCTCCCACCGAGACACGGATCGACTTGCGATAGAGCGGATCGCACGTCGCGAGATCGAGCAGCACGCCGCGCGCGCCGAACGCCGCTGCGTTCCGGAACACACTCCCGACATTGTCGTGGTTGGTGAGCCCTACCAACCCGATGGCGAGCGACGCGGCGCTCACCGCATGATCCGCGCTCGCGCCGAGCAGCGACTCCGCGGTGAGCGGAGCACCGCGCTCGCCGAGCGCCAGGATGCCGCGATGGATGGCGAAGCCGACCACCTCGTTCATCACGTCCTGCGCCACCACGTACGCGGGCACGTCGTCGGCGAGGCCATCGATCACGTCGCGAAGAGCCTCCACCCTCCGCTGCTCGACGAGCAACGACCGCACGCGGAAGCGCTTTTGCCGTGTCGAGGCGAGGACCCGCACCACCACCTCGCCCTCGGCCACGAACAAGCCGTCGGTGCGTCCCGCGAGATCACGATCGCGGAGGCGTACGTACGGCTCGAGCTCCGCGGATGCGAGCGCGTGCTGGCTGTCGAGCGAGACGAGACGTGCGACCACGCCCCTCTTCTAGCATCGTCGCTCAGCGCGGCGCGCTGAAGACGCCCTTGCCCTGCTCGGCCCAGACCACCGTGGTAGCGTCGGCGGCGAAGCTGTTGATCGTCTCGCGTCCGCACACGAGCAGCTTGTCGTCGGTGCCCTTGATGGCATGGATGCCGTTCTTGAGCGCGTCGGTCGCCGTCGACGGGAGGGAGCGCACGAAGACGCTGTCGGTGCCGAACTGGGCGGCGCCCAGGAGCGTCGGTGACGACATCTTCTGCGCGTCGAGGACCGTCTCGAGGCTGCCGCCGGTGAGGTCACGCTGCTCGAGCGCCTTTCCGGTGCTGCAGAACGTGTGCGTCCCGCCGACCGCGAGGTTGCAGGTCGCGTAGCCGATGCCGAAGATCTCCTTTGGTTCGGACGCGGTCGTGCCGAGCAGCCCGGCCGGGTCATTGGCGGGATCGGCGGGCGCCTGCGTGACCTTGTAGATGCGCTTCTGATCGCGCGTGAACCAGAGATCGGTGCCGGAGAGCTGCGGGTCGCCGAGCGACGACTGATCGAGGTTCGCGAGCTGCGTCATCTGGTTGGGGTCGGCCTTGCTGACCTTGTAGATGGTGTCGCCCTGGCCGGTGACGTCCGCGAGGACGTAGAAGCTCGTCGCATCGGACGCGAAGACGCTCGTGCCGCCGGCCACCCAGTTTGCGGGCGTCGCGGTGAGGCCGTCGGTCTTGGTCGGATCCATCGGCGCGCCCGACGTCACGCCAACGGGCATGACCTTCAGCACTGCGTCGGGCGGGTTCGGGCTCTCGATGGTGACGATGACGTCGGCGTCGGCGAACGCGTGCACGAGATCGGGCGAGACGTACGGCTCGCTGCGAGCGCCGCCGCCGGTGGTCTCGATGCGAATCACCTTGAGGTCGCTCCGGAAGATGATGGCGCC
>JAYTZB010000264.1:0-5369 GCA_043742085.1 Polyangiaceae bacterium | reverse complement strand
ATCTCGTCGAGGACGGGATCCGCTTCCTCGAGATGCGCGACGGCCGGCAGGAGCTCGACGTCCTCGACATCGTCGGCCCTGAGCTCCGCATGGTCCTCGTCGGCGGGCTCGCGCGCGCCAAGAAGGAGTCGTCGGCGGTCGTCTTCAAGGGCGTTCGCATCCGGGTCAACGACGCCGAGGCGTTCTACAAGGTCACGGTGCGTCGCGTCCGCGGGCGCGCTGCCGGCGGTGTCTCCCACGTGCTCATCACGTTCCAGGATGCGGACGCGCCGCTCGCGCAGAGCGAGCCGGCGACGCAGACCGAGATCGATCTCGCGCACGTCTCGCGCGAGCAGCTCGCGGCGCTCGAAGGGGAGCTTTCCTATACGAAGGCGAACCTCCAGGCCGCCAACGAGGAGCTGCTCGCATCGAACGAGGAGCTCCAGAGCACCAACGAGGAGCTCTACACCGTCAACGCCGAGTACCAGCGCAAGATCGCCGAGCTGACCGAGCTGACCAACGACATGGACAACCTCCTGTCGAGCACCGACGTCGGCACCATCTTCCTCGATCGCCAGCTCAGGATCCGGCGCTTCACGCCCCAGATCGCGGACAGCTTCACGCTGCTCCCGCAGGACATCGGCCGCTCCATCGAGTCCTTCACGCACAAGATGGACCACCCGGGCCTCAACGACGATCTCCGCCGCGTCGTCGCCGAAGGCGTTCCCGTCGAGCGCGAGGTGCGCGACCGCGACGGGCGCTCGTTCTTCCTGCGCGTCCTCCCCTATCGCGCCAAGGGTGAGGTGCTCGGGGTCGTCATCACGCTCATCGACGTGAGCGGTCTCAAGGCGGCGGAGGACGCGCTCTTCCACGAGCGCTACCTGCTGAACAGCCTGCTCTTCAGCATTCCGGACGCCATCTACTTCAAGGACCTGCGCGGCAGGTTCATCCGAGCCAACCACGCCATGGCGGCGCGCCTCGCGCTCGCCGACCCGCGAGACGCCGTAGGCAAGACCGCGTTCGAGCTCCCGAACCAGAGCGCGGCGATCGCGATCCAGCAGCAGGACGAGGTGGTGCTCCGCACGGGCGAGCCGCAGGAGTATCGCCTCGAGCGGCGGGCCCGTACCGACGGCGGCGCAGCGTGGGACCTCGTCACACGACTGCCGCTCGTCGACAACGAGAAGCAGACCGTGGGAATCATCGGCGTCTTCCGGGACGTGACCGAGCAGAAGCGCACCGAAGAACGTATCCAGGAAGGAATGCGCCGACGCGACGAGTTCCTCGCGATGCTCTCCCACGAGCTTCGTAATCCGCTCGGCGCGGTGGTGACCGCCACCGCTCTCCTGAAGGCCGAGGAGTGTCCGTCAGAGAAGCGGCCGCGGCTCATGGAGATCATCGAGCGACAGTCGCAGCAGATGGCCCGACTCCTCGACGATCTCCTCGGGTCAGTCGCGTCACGCAGAACAAGATCGAGCTCCGCAAGCGTCGGCTCGACCTCGGCGCCGTGACGCGCGACGCCGCGGATGGAGTCCGCAACCTCATGGACTCGCGCAAGATCGAGTTCTCCGTGATCATCGACCCCGTACCTCTCTACGTGGACGGGGATCCTGCGCGCCTCCAGCAGGTTCAGGTCAATCTGCTCACGAATGCTGCAAAATACACGCATCGCGGCGGTCGGCTTCGCCTGGAAGCGCGGCGTGAGCACGGCGAAGCGCTGGTCATCGTTCGCGACGACGGCGCGGGCATCCCGCGCGAGATGCTCGACAACGTGTTCGAGCTCTTCGTCCAGTCCGACCGCACGCTGGATCGCTCCGAAGGCGGGCTCGGTGTCGGCCTCACGCTCGTGCGGTCGCTCGTCACGATGCACGGCGGAACGGTGACGGCGCGGAGCCAGGGTGAAGGCAAGGGCTGCGAGTTCACGGTCCGGCTGCCGCTCGCGAAGGCGCTCTCGGCGGACGAGGACGCGGCGCTTCCGGGACGCCTGCCCCCGGCGTTCCTCGAGTCCCGGCGCGTGCTCGGAGCACGGCGTCCCCATGGGCGTCGCATCGTCATCGTCGAGGACAACGCCGACAGCCGCGAGATGATCTGCGAGCTGCTCACGCGCCGGCTTCGAGTGCAGCTCCGCGGACCGAGGCGACGCCGGCCTCACGCTCATTCGTGAGAAACGTCCGGACGTCGCGGTGGTCGACGTCGGCCTGCCGGGGATCGACGGGCTCGAGCTCGCACGGCGGGTTCGCGGTGATGCGTTGCTCTCCGATACCTACCTCGTCGCGCTGACTGGCGAGGGCCAGGCGACGGACCGGTTGACCGCGCTCAACGCCGGCTTTGACGAGCACGTCGTCAAGCCGGTGCGTGCCGACGAGCTCGTGCGGCTGCTCGCGGTCGACGGCGAGGGCGGCGCTCGGCATGTCGACGGCGCTTCCGGCTTCGCGTTCCGTCGGAGCCCCACCGCCTCCGACTAGGGAGTAGACTCGCGGCGGCATGCGCCTGCGCCGGATCGTCGTTCGCGTGACGACGTCAGTCGGCGCCTGCGTCGTCGCGCTGGCGGCGGGCGGCGCGCACCCGGCGCGCGCGAACGGCCGTTTTCCCGCGTCGAACGGCGTCCTCTTCGCGCCTGGCGACGATGCCACGGTAGTGGTTCGCGTCACGTTCGGGCTCCTCGTCACGAAGGATCGCGGACGGTCGTGGGGCTGGATCTGCGAGCGCGCCATCGGGTTCTCGGGCCCCGAGGACCCGACGTACGTGGTCACGAAGAGCGGCGCGATCGTCGCCGGGCTGTTCGACGGACTGCGCGTGTCCAGGGACGGCGGCTGCACCTGGGAGGCCGTCAAGACCGACGCCTCGGTGGTCGTCGACGTCACGCTCCGTTCCGATGGCGCGGTCCTCGCGCTCGCGTCGAGCTACGACCGGCACGGCGACGGCGGCAGCCTCTACAAGACGCAGGTGTGGCTCTCGACCGACGACGCGCGATCCTTCGTGGCGCTGGGGCCGCGCTTCGACCCGACGTTGCTCGGAGAGACGGTGGAGGTCGCGCCGAGCGATCCGCAGCGCGTGTACGTCTCCGCGGTGCGCGGCGACGACGTCGGACGGCAGGGCGTGCTGATGGTCTCGGTCGACGGCGGGAAGCGCTGGGTCGAGCGGGCGTTGGCGCTCGAGGCGAAGGAGCTCGCGCCCTTCATCGCGGCGGTCGACCCGAAGCATGCAGACCGCATCTATCTCCGGACGTCCGCTTCGCCGGAGAGCCCGACACGCCTCCTGGTGACCGACGACGCAGGCAGGACGTATCGCAGGCTGCTCGCTGCGAAGGGGCCGCTCCTCGGCTTCGCGCTCACCGGTGACGGAACGCGGCTCCACGTGGGCGGGCCTGACGACGGGCTCTACGCGGGGAGTGCCGGCGCGCTCGCGCTGACGGAGACGTCGAAGCTGAAGGTGCAGTGCTTGTCTCGCACCGCGGACGCGCTCTGGGCATGCTCGAGCGAAGGCGGCGGCTTCGTCGCGGGCGTCTCACGGGACGAGGGCGCGACGTTCGAGCCGCGACTGCACCTGCGCGACATCGCGGGCCCGCTCGCCTGCGCCGGAGGGACCGCTGTCGCGCGCGAGTGTGGGCTCGACTGGTCGAAGCTACAGCGGGAGCTCGGGCTCACCTCGGACGCGGGAGCGCGTGCGAGCGCGGGAGCGAGCGCGGGCGAGGCGGCGAGCGCGCGCGATCGCGGCGCGTGGATGGCGGCGCTCGTGGCGCTCGTCGGCGGCGGCCTCGTGACGTGGCGCGCGCGGCGACGGAAGCGCTAGAAGCCGCGGTTGGTGCCGAAGAGGAAGCGGAACGTGTTCACGTTCGCGCCGTGGTCGATGGTCTCGGTGCCGAGGCCAAACAGGATCTCGAACGTGTTGTCGGCGACGCCCACGCTCTCGATGCCGATGTTCGCGCTCACGCGGAGCAGCTTGGGGTCGAAGTCCTGGAGCTGCGGGCCGAACACGTTGCCGAGCGCGCCC
Source organism: Polyangiaceae bacterium (assembly GCA_043742085.1). Lineage (GTDB taxonomy): Bacteria > Myxococcota_A > Polyangia > Polyangiales > Polyangiaceae > Labilithrix. Next base: position 1,400 of record JAYTZB010000264.1, on the reverse strand, counting down.
TGGATCGAACCGTCGAAGAGCACCCAGATCGGCCAGCGGTACTTGAGCGTCGCGATCGCGGCGCTGCGATCGATGAGGCGACCGTAGAGAAAGCCTCGCATCGGACCGCTTCCGCCGAGCACCACCTGCTCGGTGAACGGGATGGTCGCGTTGGCGGTGAGTGGATCGACGAAGAGCGTCGTCACCGACAGGCTCACCGTGCGGTTGTTGTGCACGTCGAGGAAGCCGCCGACCGAGCCGCCGTAGCGGATCCAGTTGTCGCTGGAGTGACGGACGTTCGAGCCCTGCTCGACCTCGACCTCGAGGCGCATGCCGGTCTGGGAGGCGGGTCGCGCCTCACGCGTATCGACGGTGAACTCGCCGCGCGCGAACGTCGCGGTGTAGCCGTCGACATAGCCGGGCGGGGGCGCCGCGAAGATGCCTCGGTTCAGCTGCGACTGGAGCGAGGGGTCGCCGCAGCAGTTGTCGTCGCGGAAGTCGACGTAGCGAACGCCGCCTTCGACGGTCACGCGGCTGCCGCGCCACCACATCGCCTCGAAGACCGGCTTCGCCTGGAGCTTGTCGACGCCGTAGCGCGAGCGGTCGCCGTTGAGCGAACGCGGGCCGAGACCGTAGAAGAGAAAATCCGGACGGTGCGTGCCTTCGAAGCGCAGATCGAAGAACGCGTCCTTGCCGACGGGGATCTTGTCCGCGACCGAGCCCTGCAGCCAGTCGGGGCCGAAGGTCGAGAAGTGCAGGCGGAGGTGATTGCCCTTGCCGAGCAGATCGTTCCAGAAGGCGTAGATGCCGACGCTCGGGCGGAAGCCGAGGTCGAGGAAGAACGTGGGGAAGACGCCGGCCTGCTTGTCGGGACCGAACGTGAAGAAATTCGCGATCGCCGCGGGCCACTGCTTCTGCTCGGCGGTGGTGATGAGCCAGCCGAGCGGCCTGCGGATGATGTACTCGCTCACGAAGTAGAGCGGCGACAGGATGATGCGCGGTATCCAGAGCGCGACGTCGCCGGCGGTGGTCGGCTCTCCGCCGCGTCCGTCGTAGTCGGGCGCGATTCGCTTCGCGCTCTCGCCGCCCGGCGGTGCGGGCGGGACCGCCTCGCCGTTCGCGGTGACGGGCGCGTCGCGATTGTCGTAGCCCCCGGCTGCGGCGGTGCGCGGCTCCTTGCCGTCCTTGCCTCCGTCTTCTTCCTTCGCGGTCTTGCCGTCGCCGCCGTCGGTGGCCTTCACGCCGCCATCGGTGTCGGCGCTCTCGAGGCCCGCGTCGCTCGCGCCGCCCGGTGCAGGCTCGCCACCCGGTGGCGTGGCGGGCGTCGTCTCGGACTGCGCGCCCTTGTCCGAATTGGTCGGCATGCCGCCCGGATCCGGCGCCCGGCGCGATCCGTCCGAGGCGCCGCCTGGAGGAGGGGC
>JAYTZB010000263.1:0-6937 GCA_043742085.1 Polyangiaceae bacterium | reverse complement strand
CTGCTCTCCATCGGCAAGACCGAGGAGGCGCTCGTCGAGCTGACGCGCGCGCGAGAGATCGATCCCGGCAGCGCCGCCCGTCGCGGCAACCTCGGGACGGTGCTCTTCATGCGCGGCCGCGTCGCCGAGGCCATCAAGGAGTACGAGATCGAGGTGCGCCTCGTGCCCGACGACGCGCGCGCGCACTCCGACCTCGGCACCGCGCTGCTCGCGCAGAGCGACTTCACCCGCGCGATCCCGGAGCTGCATCGCGCCATCCAGCTCGAGCCGAAGCGCGCGACGTTCCACTCGAACCTCGGCTACGCGCTGCAGCTCTCCGGCAAGCTCGCCGAGGCGGTCGCCGAGTATCGCGACGCGATCAAGATCGATCCCAAGCTCTCGAGCGCGTGGATCAATCTCGCGACGGCGCTCTCTCGCGATCCCAAGACACGCGGCGAGGCGCGACAGGCGTTGAAGACCGCAGCCGGCCTCGATCCCACGGACCCGCGCGTGAAAGCGAACCTCGAAGAGCTCGACGCGCTCGAAAAGGGCGCACCTTCGAAGCCGTAAATTGGCGGTCTTTCGTGTGGCGTAAACCATGCCACCAAATCGTCGTTCGATGAGGCGTGTCGAGATAGAGGGATTTTACAAGTACCTTCGGGAGCTTGCCGAGAGCCCCTCGAGTTGAGCCTGAAATGCCGCTAAATCCCGCGCCGGATCCAAGTTGACGGCCAGAACCACCTCCGCGTACCGTACGCCCAACTCGTCGAGGAACTACGGTGAACGCCGGCCCGACGATTCCCAATCAGGCATTTCGCACGCGCAGTGGAGGCTCCGATGGCAGTGGGCAAGGTGAAGTGGTTCAACGACGAAAAGGGCTGGGGCTTCATCAAGCAGGACAACGGTGCCGACGTGTTCGTGCACTACTCCCAGATCTCCGGTGACGGACGCCGCCGCCTCTTCGAGGACGAGACCGTCGAGTTCGAGATCAAGGAAGGTCCGAAGGGCCTCCAGGCCATCAACGTCGTACGCCAGGAACCGGCCACCGCCTAGTTGAGAGCAACGACCCGCGTGCGAGCGCCTGCTCTCTTCGGAGGGTGGGCGCTTCGTCGTTTGTGCGCGTAGGATCGACGCCATGATCCTGGGGCGCGCGTTCAAGGTCGGGGCCGCGCTCTGCGTCCTCTCGATGACGCTCGGCCCGGCGCTCGCGTGCGGGTCGTTCGACGAGACCTCCGCCTCGACCGCGAGCGGCAGCGACGGCGCGCCAGACGGCGACCGCAGCGAAGCGGCGATCGACGGCTCCGGGTCGCTCGTCGATGCGCCGGCGCCCGGCGACGGTGCCCCGGACGCCGTGGTCGATGCTCCCGGCGATGCCGACGCGGGCGTCCTCGCGTTCGGGCCCGCGTGTACGCCGCAAGACACGGTCGAGACCGAGCCGAACGACACGGCAGGCACCGCGGACGCCTTCGACTCATCCGTGTGCGGCACACTCGTGAGCGCGACCGACGTCGACGAGCTGACGTTCGACGTGAACGACACGGCCCCGTTCACGGTCGCCTTCGCGTGCACCGGCGACGCCCGGTTCATGATCGCGCTACCGAGCGGGAGCTTCACCTCCGGCAACAACACCGCCGGCAGCTTCGTGACGAAGACGTTCCCTGGCGTGAGCGCGCCGCGCAAGTACGCGGTCAAGATCTTCGGCGGCGAGGTCCAGGACTGGCGTCTCGTCGTGCAGCGCTAGCCGCGAGTCACGCGACGAGCGGGACGCTCTCGATGTGGAAGCGGTCTTCCTTCGCGTCGAGCACGTGTGCCTCGATGGCGCCGAGCTTGCCCGTGTCGTCGAACTCGTAGAGGTTGAAGCCCGCCATCTTGTGCTCGTGGTCGTCCTCGAGCGATGCGCTGGTGGCGCCCACCGAGAGCAGCTCTCCGAGCGGAGTGCCGAGCGTCGACTTGCGGCGGACGTGGAGGTGGCCGTGGAGCAGGAGGCCGCGGTGAAGGCCAGAGAGCTTCGCGATGAGCGCGTCGGCGTCCTCGAGGCCCTTCATGAACGTCTTCCACTTGTTCGGCGGATTGTGGATCGGGTGATGGATCAGGATCACGGGCGTACGCTTCTGCACCTCGGGGTGCACCAGGATGCGTGAGAGCGCATCGAGCTGCGGCTCGCCGAGATAGCCGGAGGCCATGATGGGCGGCCGCGGGATGGCGCTCGACAGACCGATGATCGCGCAGGGGCCGCGGAGCTTCACGAACGGGAAGCGACCGAGCGGGATGTCCGCGCACAGCTCGGGGAGATCGCTCGCGACGTAGTCGTGGAAGTACTTGGTGAAGCGCTGGTCGCGCATCGCGCCGCGCGTGTAGAGGTCGTGGTTACCGGGCACCGCCGAGATCTGGTGCGGATCGAGGCCGAGGTGCTCCTCGAGGAGCGTGCGGACTGCCTTGAACTCCTGCTCGAGCGCGAGGTTGGTGAGGTCACCGGTGATGACGACGTGATCGACCTTCGCGCGCGTGATCTCGCGAGCGACTGCGCCCACGTGCGCCGAGCGATGCACGTGGCCTCGCTTGACGCGCAGGTTCACCCAGCCGGTGAAGCGCTTGTTGAGGAAGCGATGCGTCGGGACGCCGTCGAGCGCGAGGACGTGGAGATCGGAGAAGTGCGCAATGCGCATGCTCCGATGGTATCAGCTCAGTGCGCCCCGGCGGTCCCGGCGTTCACGTCGTACGCGCAGCGGAAACCGATCTCACGCGATCCATACGGCCATGCCCAGCGGGCCGCCGTCCGCAGCTTGTGCGCGGGATCGCGGAAGGACCCGCCGCGGATGACATGACCGCGCCCACCGAACGCCGGGCCCTTGGGGTTCACCACCGCGCCTCGGCCGTAGCCGTAGCCCTCCTCGTCGAGGTCGAACCAGTCGGAGACCCACTCCGACGCGTTGCCTGCCATGTCGAGGAGGCCGCTCGCGGTGGCGCCGTCCGGGAACGCGCCGATGGGCGCGAGGCCGACGAAGCCGTCGCGTCCGTCGGTCGGGTCGTCCGACCAGGCGCCGTGATTGGCCAGGTGCGGGTTGTAGAGATCGCCCCACGGGAACGCGCGCCCGGCGCGGCCGCGTGCCGCGTGCTCCCACTCCGCCTCGGTCGGCAGCCGGCCGCCCATCCACGTGCAGTATGCAACGGCATCGTCCCAGCGCACGTGCGTGACCGGCAGATCGGGGCGATCGTAACGAGCGTCGCCGCTGGGGAACGCCGCCGGTGAGCAGGAGCCTGCTGCCACGCAGCGCGCGTAGCGGCGGACCGGCACCTCGGTGCGATCGATCTCGAAGTCGGCGACGGTGACCTCGTGCGCAAAGCCTTCGGCACGGATCCACTGGCTCGCGAGCGGATCACCGCAGCGCGCACCGAGGGGCTCGCGCTCGCAGAGCTTCACCGCCTGGACCATCTCGCTCGGCGTCGAGCCCATCACGAAGCGCCCGCCCGTGATGCGTACGCGTCGCTCGAGCGGCGGTCGCAATGCGACGATGCCCGCCGCCGGCACATGTTCGCCGGCGGCACCGAGACCGAGCCACACCTCCTCGATGCGCTGCGTGCGACGCGCGTGCTCGAGGCCCGCGAACGGACCGCTCTCGGCGACCCCCGGTATGGGGAGGAACGCGAGGACGGCGAACGCGAGCGCGGGGCCCATGTCAGCCGGTGAGGATGCGCATGGGGTGCTCGAGCAGCGCGCGCAGCTCGGCGAGGAACGACGCGCCGATCGCGCCGTCGACGACGCGGTGATCGCACGAGAGCGTCATCGACATCTTCTTCCCGGGGACCACCTCACCGTCCCTGACCACCGGCTCGTCGCGGGCTTGACCGACGGCGAGGATCGCGCCCTCGGGCGGGTTGATCACCGCGGAAAAAGCGTCGATCCCGAACATTCCGAGGTTCGAGATGGAGAACGTTCCCTCGCTCATCTCCTCGGGCTTGAGCTTCTTCGCGCGGGCGCGGGATGCGAGATCGCGTACCTCGCGCGCGATGGCGACCACCGTCTTCTGGTCGGCGTTGCGTACGACCGGAGTGACGAGGCCATCCGGGATGGCGACGGCGACCGAGATGTCGACGCGCTTGTGGACGAGGATCGCCTCGTCGGTGAACTGCGCGTTGCACTCGGGGACGCGGATCAGCGCGGCGGCCACGGCCTTGATGACGAGATCGTTGAGGCTGATCTTCTCGGGCTTGGGCGCCTCGGCGCCCGGCGCGGCCTTGTGGCTCTTGCCGCCGTTGCTCTCGTCGGCGAGCTGGCCGTTGATGCTCTCGCGCATGGCGACCAGCGCTTCGCAGTCCACGTCGATGGTCAGGTAGAAGTGCGGGACGGTCTGCTTCGACTGCGTGAGCCGGCGCGCGATGGTCTTGCGCATCGGCGAGAGCGGTCGCACCTCGGGCTGCGCCAGCGCGAGCGCGCCGGGAGGCGCGAGGCCGCCGCCGCCCTGGGGCGCACGGGCAAGCGCGGTCGAGCCATCCTTGGCGCCGTTCTCCTTGCTCGCGGGCGCATCCTTCGCGGGCGCGGCGCCGCCCTTCGGGATGGAGTCGAGATCGGCGGGGATGATCCGTCCGTGGTCGCCGGAGCCATGCGCCGACGTGAGGTCGATGCCTCGCTCACGTGCGACCTTGCGCACGTACGGGGAAGCGAGGACGCGGCCGGTGCCGCCGGCGTCGTCGGTCTCGATCGCGACGTCGCGCTCGGTGCGCGAGAGCAAGCTGCCCTTCGGAGCGGGCTTGACCTTCGCGGCGGTGGCGGCTGCCCGAGCCGCAGGCCGCAGCGTCTCGGCGTGCTGCGCGGCGCTCGGCTCCTCCGGCTTCGCTTGCGGTGCCTTCGCGGTCTTCGCTTTGGCCTTCTCTTCGGTCTCCGCGTCGGCCTCTTCCGCCTTCGGAGGGCCTTCCTTCGCGGGCTCCGCCTGCGCGGGCTCCGCCTGCGCGGGCTCCGCCGCCTTCGCGGGCGCGGCTTCTCCGCCGCCGGCGCCGGCCTTGGCGACGAGCTCGCTCACGTCCTCGCCCGCCTCACCGAGGATCGCGACGGCCTGCCCGAGCTTCACGTTGGTCCCGGCGGTCACCAGGAGCTTCAGCAGCGTCCCCTTGTCGAACGCGCGGAACTCCATGGTCGCCTTGTCGGTCTCGACCTCGGCGAGGAGGTCGTCGACCGCCACCGGATCGCCCTCGTTCTTGTGCCACGTCTGGAGGACACCTTCCTCCATCGTCGGCGAGAGCTTCGGCATCTCGAGGATCTTCGCCATCAGGATGCTCCCTTTCCGCGATGCACCACACGCTTCACGGCATCGACCACGCGCGCGGGCTGCGGCATGCACAGCTGCTCGAGCTTCGCGTTGTACGGCATGCCGACGTCGAGCTGCGCAATGCGCAGGATCGGCGCATCCAGCCAGTCGAAGGCGAGCCTCTGCACGCGGTCGCAGATCTCGGCGCCCACGCCGCCGTACGGCCAGCCCTCGTGCACGACCACGCAGCGATGCGTGCGTCGCACCGACTCGGCGATGGTGTCCTCGTCGAGCGGGCGCAGCGAGCGGAGGTCGACGATCTCCACCGAGATGCCTTCCTTCTCGAGCGTGGCGGCGGCGTCGAGCGCGACATGCGTCATGCGCGAGTACGCGACGATGGTGCAATCGGTGCCCTTCTTGACGATGTTCGCCTTGCCCATCTCCACGACGACGTCGCCGTCGGGGACCTCGCCCTTCACGGAGTAGAGCGTCTCCGACTCCATGATGCAGACCGGGTTGTCGTCGCGGATGGCTGCCTTCATGAGGCCCTTCGCATCGGCCGGAAACGCCGGCGCGAGCACCTTGATGCCGGGGATGGTCGCGTAGAAATGCTCCATCGCCGTCGAGTGCTGGCTGCCGACCTGACGCGCGCTGGCGTTGGGGCCGCGGAACACGATCGGGCAGTTGAACTGACCGCCCGACATCTGCCGGATCTTCGTGGCGTTGTTGAGGATCTGATCGAACGCGACGGCGGAGAAGTTCCACGTCATGAACTCGATGATCGGTCGCAGGCCGACCATCGCGGCGCCGACGCCCACGCCAGCGAAGCCGCCCTCGGCGATCGGCGTGTCGATCACGCGGCGCTCGCCGAACTTCTCGAGCATGCCCTCGCTGACCTTGTAGGCGCCTTGATAGTGGCCGACCTCTTCGCCCATGAGGAAGACGCGATCATCGCGCTCCATCTCCTCGATCATCGCTTCGCGAAGGGCTTCTCGGTACCGGATCGTGCGTGCCATGCGGGATCTTCTCGTGCGCCTTCAGGCCGCGAACGGTCCGTCGTAGGTGGTGGGCTCGAGCAAGGATGCGTCGGGCTCGGGGCTCTCTTCGGCGAACTTCACCGCGTCCTTGACCTCCTGCTCGACCTCTTCCTCGAGGCTCTTCAGCATCGCGGGCGCGAAGCCGTCGGTCTCGAGCTTCGCGCGGGCGCGGAAGAGCGGGTCCTTCTTCTTGCGCTCCTCGAGCTCCTCGCTGGTGCGGTACTTCGCGGGATCGCTCATCGAGTGACCACGGAAGCGATAGGTGCGGACCTCGACCAGCGTGGGCAGTGACATCTCGCGCGCGCGCTGTACCGCCTCGCCGATGCGCTGCTCGACGGTGAGGACGTCGTCGGCGAAGAAGCGATCGCGATCGATGCCGTAGCCGAGCGCCTTCATCGACACGTCCTCGACGCTCATGGTGCGCGAGAGAGGAGTGCCCATCGAGTACTCGTTGTTCTCGCAGATGAAGACGATGGGCAGCTTCCAGAGCGCGGCGAGCGACACGCCCTCGTGGAAGCCGCCGATGCTCACGGCGCCTTCGCCGAAGAAGCAGAGCGTGACGCGTCCGTCGGCACGGTACTTCGAGGCGAACGCGACGCCGGCTGCGAGCGGGATGTGCCCGCCGACGATGCCGTAGCCGCCGAGCATGTTGGTGGCCTTGTCGAAGAGGTGCATCGA
>JAYTZB010000262.1:0-2401 GCA_043742085.1 Polyangiaceae bacterium | reverse complement strand
GCCGTCGACATCCTGCACGACGTCGGCGAGTCGCTGAACCCCGGTGTCGATCGTGGACAGATCGAAGGCGGCTTCGTGCAGGGCATGGGCTGGTTGACGGGTGAGGAGCTGAAGTGGAGCAAGGACGGCAAGCTCCTCACGCACTCCGCGAGCACGTACCAGATCCCCTCCATCGGTGACGCGCCCGAGCACTTCCGCGTCGCGTTCCTCGAGAACGCCGCGCAAGACGGCGTGATTCACGGGAGCAAGGCGGTCGGGGAGCCTCCTCTCATGCTCGCATTGAGCGTCCGCGAGGCGATTCGCGATGCGGTTGCCGCGTTCGGCGCCGCGGGTGGCGAGGTCCCTCTTCCGTCGCCAGCGACGCACGAGGCGATCCTCGCCGCGGTGCGCGTGAGGCTCGCGGCCGTGGGTGGTGCCGCTGCCAGCGCGCGCGCCGCGGAATAGTCACGTGACCGAGGCGTGATCGCGGATCGAATCGAGCAGCACCGGCCACTTCACCGGCTTGGTCAGCACGCGCGCCGCCTTCAGCATCTCGCTGCCGTCCTGGAGATCGGCAGCGCCGGACACGATGATCACCGGGATGCCGGCGAGCTTCGGATCGGCAAGCATCTCGGCGCGCATCTGCCAGCCGTCCATGACCGGCATCATGAGATCGAGGAGCACGATGTTCGGCTGCGGCTTCGTGCGCAGGAGCTCGAGCGCGTCCTTCCCGTGACGTGCGGTCGAGACGAGGTGCCCGCGATCGGCGAGCATCTCCGCCAGGAGCTCCCGGATCTCGTCATCGTCTTCGACGATCATCACGGCGGTCATTGGGCGAGTCGGGCGCGGGCGGTTCGAGGGCGGGCAACGGCGGGCAGGAAGACCTCGAAGGTGCTTCCTCGTCCAGGCTCGGACCGTACCGCGATCCGACCTCCCAGATTGTCGACGATCTGACGCGCGAGGGACAATCCGAGGCCGATTCCGGGCAGGTGCTTATGCCTCGTGGGCGCCAGGTTCTGGAAGGGCTCGAAGATCCGCTCCTGCTCGGCGGCGGGGATCCCGGCGCCCGAGTCGGTGACGCGGACCACGCGGTTGTCACCTTCGGAGGAGACGGTGACCGCCACCTCGCCATGCTCGGTGAACTTCACGGCGTTCGAGACCAGGTTGACGATCACGAGTCGCACGAGCTTGGGATCGCTCTCGATGGAGACGCGGTCGGTCGATCGCGAGGCCTGGAAAACGAGTGCTTTGCGTTCCGCCTGCGGCCGGAGCTCCTCGGCGGCGTCATTCGCGACCGTCGAAAGATCGAACGACTCGGAGCTGGAGACGAAGCGTCCGCTGCGAATGCGTGCATAGTACAAAAGTGAGTCGACGAGGTCGGTGAGTCGAATGGCGGTCGACGAGAGGCGCTCGATGGTCTTGCGATGCTTCGCAGGGACTTCGTCGCCGGCGTCGGCGAGGCGATCGAGCAAGAGGTGCATGGCGGTGAGCGGCGTGCGGAGCTCGTGGGAGACGAGACCGAGAAATCCTGTCTCCGGGGTCACTCCGGCGTCACCGATGGACGCGTTGGACGGCGGCGGCAGTGGAATGGGGACGGTCACGACGACGGCGCTTGGTCGCGGGGAGCGCGCGGGCATGCGGGCGGGGGCGGGCGACGAAGCGGTGCGGAGCGAGAGCGCAGCAGCGATTCCAGCAAGCGCCGCGGCCGCCCGCAGCGCAGCCGTGATCGTGGGCAGTGGATGATCGACGGTCGCCGCATCGAGGAAGAAGACGGCGGCGAGCGCAAAGAAGAAGAGCGTGCCGGCCATCGCCGCGCGGGACCGTGGCGCGGCGGAGTTTGCGCGTCGGCCGTAGATGGCGATGCTCCAGGCGAACGCGATGCACGCGCCGCCGAGAACCATCGCCGTCATCACCGGCACCCACGCGGCGTCCGACATCCGTGAGCTACTCCTCCTCTTGGACGTAGGCGCACCGACAGCCTTAGTCAAAGCGCACGAAAGCGGCGGCCCGGCGCGCGCGCGAAGCGCTGCGATCCGAGGCCGCCGCTGGTCAGCGCGCGAGAACGTCGTGGTGTTGGTCAGAGCGCGAGGATGTCCTCTGCGATGCCGGCGGGAGATGCGGGCACCGTCTTGGTGATCCCGAGCGTGGTCCGCGATCGAGCGGGAATGGTGGCTCCGCCCGCGCCGGGCGTGATCTTGGTGTCAGCGCTGACGACCGGCTTCGTTCCGACGTAGACGATGCCGATCGATGGCCCGTTCGCCCCATTGCCTCCGAAACCGGCGAGGCCGCCGCGACCTCCGGGATGTCCGTTCGTCGATGTAAAGTACACGTTGGGTCCCTGCGGTCCGCCGTCGGTTGGCGCGCTGCCGAACGCGCCGAGTCCGCCGGCCCCGCCGACGTGAGTGAGGAGCTCCGCCCCGTC
>JAYTZB010000261.1:0-1757 GCA_043742085.1 Polyangiaceae bacterium | reverse complement strand
CGCGACGGCTATCGGCGGCTCGTCGTGGGCGGCAGCGTCCGCGAGATCGACGAGGTCAAGCCGAGCGAGGCGGGGCGTCCCGACCTCGCCATCGAGGTGGTCGTCGATCGCCTGAAGCTCGGCGCCCGTGACGTGCGTCGCCTCCAGCAGGCCATCGAGATCGCCTGGGAGCGCGGCCACGGACGCGCCGAGCTCCGCACCGTGGATGCCGCGCCGGTGGACGCCGGCCCGCTTTTTCGGGCGAAGGATGCGAAGAAGCCGCCGCACGTCGCCATCGCGCGCGGGCTCGTGTGCCCGGGCTGCGCGAAGTCGTTCGACGCTCCGCGCGCCGGGCTCTTCTCGTACAACTCGCCGCTCGGCGCGTGCACCGACTGCCGTGGGTTCGGTCGCGTCATCGCCGTCGACTGGGACAAGGTCATCCCGGACAAGACGAAGACCCTCGAGGGCGGCTGCATCAAGGCGTGGTCCGGGAAATCGAGCGAGTGGGAGCGCGAGGTCCTCGTCAAGTTCGCCAAGAAGCGAAAAATCCCGCTCGACGTCGCATGGGAGAAGCTGAGCGGCGAGCACCGCACCGCCATCATCGAGGGCGAAGGCGACTTTCACAACGGCAAGTACCCCGGCATCAAGGCGTGGTTCAAGTGGCTCGAAGGCCGCACGTACAAGATGCACGTGCGCGTCTTTCTCTCGCGCTACCGCGACTACGTCCCGTGTGTCGTCTGCAAGGGCGCTCGCCTGAACGCCACCGCGCGCACCTATCTCGTCGGCGGCCTCGATCTCGGCGGCTGGCACGGCCTCACCGTCGAGGACGCGCGGAAGCGCCTCGACACCATCATGCCCGCGGGCGCGCAGGGCAAGCGCGTCAAGAGCGAGCTCGCCTCGCGCCTCGCGTACCTCGACGCGGTCGGGCTCTCGTATCTCACGCTCGATCGCCAGGCGCGCACGCTCTCCGGCGGCGAGGCGCAGCGCGCCAGCCTCACCACCGCGCTCGGGGCCTCGCTCACCGGCACGCTCTTCGTGCTCGACGAGCCCACCGTCGGTCTGCACGCGACCGACGTCCCGCGACTCGCCGATGCCATGCGCGATCTCGCGAAGGCCGGCAACACCGTGCTCGTGATCGAGCACGATCGCGGCATCGTCGAGCGCTGCGACCGCGTCGTCGAGATGGGACCGGGCGCCGGACCTCATGGCGGCAACATCCTCTTCTCGGGGACGCCCGCCGAGATCGCCACCAGCGACACCGCGACCGGCAAGGCGTGGCGCATGGGCACCAGCGCCCGCGGCACGACCGGCACCGGCAAGAAGAGCATCTGGGCGCAGCCCTCTCCGGGCGATCCGAAGCTGCTCGAGATCACCGGCATCCGCGAGAACAACCTCCGCATCGATCGCGTGGAGATCCCGCTCGGGAAGCTGTGCGCCATCACCGGGCCGAGCGGCTCCGGCAAGAGCACGCTCGCCGAGGACATCGTCTACCGCGCAGTCGCCCGCGCCTGCGGCACGGCCGTCCCCAAGCCGGGCGCGTTCGCCTCGATGAAGGGGCAGCAGAAGTTCAAGAGCGCGGTGCTCGTCGACCAGTCGCCGCTCGGCCGCACCGCGCGCGGAAATGCTGCAACCTACACGCATGCCTGGGACCGCGTTCGCGCGCGCTTCTCCGCCGAGCCGGAGGCGCTCCGTCGCGGCCTGTCGCCCGCGCACTTCTCGTTCAACGTGCCCGGCAAGGGCCGCTGCGAGACCTGCGCTGGCGAGGGCTACGAGACGGT
>JAYTZB010000260.1:0-3753 GCA_043742085.1 Polyangiaceae bacterium | reverse complement strand
GTTCTTCAGGAACGCGGCCGAGATGCGCGGCGCGAACGTCGCGATCGGCAGCTCGACCCGCTCCGTCTTCGCATGACGCTCGCGCGCGAAGGTCTCGATGCGCGCCACGGTGGCGTCGGGATCGATGTAGGTTCCATCCTTCTCGGGGATGGTGGCGTGCTTGTCGAGATCGAGACGCGCCGAGATGGCCTCGGTGTCGGTCGTCTCCTTGAGCGCGTCGAGCTGCGGGAACGCGACCGTGCGGTCGACGGACACGATGAGCGGGACGTCGATCTCGCCGGCGCGTGCCTGCTTGACGAGCTCGGCGCGCGTCCACGGGTCGGCGTCCTTGCCGATGCGCGTGGCGACCGCGACCGTCTCGTCGACGTCGACGCGAAGCCCGAGCTCACCGAGCGTGGTGGTGAGCACCGGCTGTTCGGCGCCGGGCATTCCCAGCTCGACCTTGCGAGCGGAAAGCGCTGCGGCTCGGCCTTCCACGAACGCGTGGACCTTCGCGGCGTCCGCGCCATCGGGCACTCGCTCGCCGTCGATCACGATGCCGGGAACGACGTAGCCGCGCGGGAGGTAGTGCGCCTTGAGGCCCGCGCCCGCGCCGCCCACCGTGAGGAGAAGCGCAGCGACGAGCCCGAGTCGCAGACCCCACGACCGTCCCGCTCGCGAAGGCTGCGAAGGTCGCGACGGGCCTGGAGGAGGGCTCGAGGCCGGCCGTACGTAAATCGCGGCAGGCGGACCGATCGGGGCCGTGCCGGGTCTGACATGTGGGTTCGGCGGCGGCGGAAAGGACATGCTGGTGAAACGCTCGCGCAAGTATCGGTCATCCACGCCGAAATCCCAAGGGCAGGACGCGCGGACCGGTGCGAAGCGTCCAGCCTCGTGCGGGCCCGGGCGGTGTATCATCCCCCGACTGGTCAGCCCGTGAAGACCTGCACGCAGTGCAAGATGCGGTACCCGAACGAGGCAACCTTTTGCTTCGTCGAAGGGGCTGCGCTCGTCGAGCTGCCCGATCCGCGGATCGGCACGCTGCTCGCGGGGCGGTACGTCGTCGAGGCGGTCATCGGCGAGGGCGGCATGGCGACCGTCTACCGCGCGCGCCACAAGCTGGTCGATCGACCGGTGGCCGTGAAGATCATGAACCCGATGCTGGCGAGCGATCCCATCGTTCGCGAGCGGTTCCGGCGGGAAGCACGGAGCGCGCAGAAGCTCGCGCACCCGAACATCATCGAGATTTTCGACCAGGGCGATACCGAGGACGGCACCTGCTACATCGTCATGGAGCTGCTGCGCGGCGAGTCGCTCGCCGCGGTGGTCTCGCACGGCCGGCTCGAGGTCGACCGCGCGATCAAGGTGATGATCCAGATCGCCCGTGGCATCGCGCGCGCGCACGACCTCGAGGTCATCCACCGCGATCTCAAGCCCGAGAACATCTTCTTGTGCCGCCGCGACGACGGCTCGGATCTCGTGAAGCTGCTCGATTTCGGCATCGCCAAGAGCCGTCAAGACTCGCGGCTCACCGGGCAGGGCGAGCTCTTCGGAACGCCGCAATACATGGCGCCGGAACGCATCCTCGGCAACGACACGGGTGGCTCGAGCGATCTCTACGCGCTCGGTGTCGTGTTCTTCGAGATGCTGAGCGGCGAGCTGCCCTTCAACGCGCCCGACGTCGCGACGTTCTTCGTGAAGCACATGAACGAGCCGGCGCGCTCGCTCATGGCCCTCAACGCGCGGGTGCCACAGGCCCTCGACGAGCTCGTCGCCAAGCTCCTCGCCAAGGATCCCAAGGACCGACCCATCGACGCGCACCGCGTCCACCAGGATCTGCTGGAGCTCCTTCGCGAGCGCGAGGTCGCGGCGCCGCCCACGGCCGAGGCCGAGCCGCTGAGCGTTGCCGCGCCCATCACGCTCGCGGCGGGCGCTGCCGATCAGTGGGCGCGTCGCATCTTCGTGCTCGAGCAGATGCTGTCGCGAGCGTTCGGAACGAAGCAGCGCGCCCCTGGCGACCTCACGCGCCTCCTCGACGAGGTCAACAAGCTCGTTCGCGAGCTGGTGACGCTGCGCGCCGAGAGCATGGATGCCCAGCGATCGCTCGAGGAGATCGATCTCCGCGGTCGAGAGAAGCGCGCGCAGCTCGGCTTCGCGATGGATCAGCTCGGCGTCGACGGCTCGAAGGCCAAGGAAGACCTGCGCGCCGCGCGGGATGCGCAGAAGCACGCCGAAGACGAGTGCGCGAAGGCGCGCGGGCTCTTCGAGCTCGCGCACAAGGAGGTCGTGATCTGGGAGGGCCGCTCCGGCTTCCTCGAGCCGTGGCACGACCTCGCGCAGGCGTATCGCGGCGTCGCCGACGCCGTCGACGAGTGGAACGCTTATCGCGGCGAAGAGAAGCGATCGATCGAGGCCGCGGAGATCGCCGAGCGGAACGCGAACGACATCGAATTCCAGATCCGCGAGCTCCGTGCTGCGCTCGAGAAGCACGAGAAGGATCTCGACGATGAACGCGCGAAGTGTCGCGAGCGCATCGAGTCCAACGGCAACGCCGCGGACACGATGGAGGGTCAGCTCCTCGACCTGACGACGCGCTTCTGCCAGCCCCTCCGCAGCCGGACCGAGCTCGCACCGCTCTTCAAGGAGCTCGAGATGGAAGCCGCGGCCGCCTCCGCGGCGTAGGGCCGTCGCGCTCTGCTCAACTCGTGACTCCGTATCGCCGCTCATGCCGCTCTCGCATCCGCCCACCTCGCTGACGTCCGCGCGCATCGACGGGATCGTCGCCGATCTCCTCCGCGGCGGTGACGAGCGCTCGCCTGTTGTCGACGTCGAGAGCAGCGCCCTGGATGCACCGGCGCCCGTGCACGTCGTCTACGGCGGCGCGCACCTCTATCGCGCCGATTCGCCGGAGAAGCTCGCCAAGATCGCGCGGGCTGCGATGGACACGTGGGGCAAGGACGACGCTGCCTTCGCGGCGCTCATGGGCGTGCGCGATACGAAGGACGCAGAGCTCGCAGGTGAGCTCGCCCGACGCGTTCGCGAGAAGCTCTCGAACGATCCGGTCGAGAAGACGTGCATCGACTTCGAGGACGGCTACGGGCCGCGGCGAGACGACGAGGAGGACGGCGACGCCGTTCGTGCTGCCAGCGAGCTCGCGCGCGCGCCGCGGACGACGCGGCCCATCGTCGGTATCCGGATCAAGGCGCTGGCGCTTGCCACGGCCCGGCGCGGAACGCGCACGCTCGATCTCTTCCTCACCACGCTCCTTCGCGAGCGCGGTGAGCTGCCCGCCGGCTTCACAGTCACGCTCCCCAAGGTGACGCGGACGGCAGAGGTGACGGCGCTCGCCGAGCTGCTCACGACGCTCGAGACCGAGCTCCACGTGCCCGCCGGCCGCATCGGCATCGAGCTCATGATCGAGACCCCGCGTGCGCTCGTCGATGGCGACGGTCGAATCGCGCTCCCCGCGCTGGTCGCGGCCGCGGAGGGTCGTTGCGTCGCCGCGCATCTCGGCGCGTACGACCTCACGGCCAGCCTCGGTGTGACGGCCGGGGCGCAGCGGCTCGACCATCCGGCGTGCGACCTCGCGCGGCTGCTCATGCAGATGGCGCTCGCCGGGACGGGCGTCACGGTGGTCGATGGCGCGACCACGGTGCTTCCGGTCGCGACGCATCGCGAGACGGCGGGCGTGCCTCTCACCGATGCGCAGCGCGCCATCAATGCCGGCGACGTCACCTCGGCGTGGGCGCTGCACGCGGCAGCGATCCGGCGCGC
>JAYTZB010000259.1:0-3434 GCA_043742085.1 Polyangiaceae bacterium | reverse complement strand
GCGAGGAGGTCGTTGTGGCCACCCAGGTACTTCGTGCACGAGTGGAGGACGAGATCCGCGCCCTGCTCGAGCGGCCGCTGGTTCACCGGCGTCGCGAAGGTGGCGTCGATCAGGATCTTCACGCGCGGATGCCGGCGCTTCGCCGCCACCAACGCGGGGAGGTCGACGACGCGCAGATACGGATTGGTCGGCGACTCGGTGAGGATGACGCGCGTGCTGGGGCCGATGGCGGCAGCGAGCGCGCTCGGCTCTCCCGCGGGGACGAGCGTGCTCTCCACGCCGAAGCGCGCGAGCGTCTGCGTCACGAACGAGCGCGTTCGCCGGTAGCAGTCGCCCACGAGCACCACGTGATCGCCCTTCTTCAGCAGCGCGAAGAGCGCCGTCGTGATGGCGGCCATGCCGCTGCCGAAGAGCGCAGCGTCCTCGCCGGCATCGAGCGCCGCGAGCTTCAGCTCGGCGGCGCGCACCGTGGGGTTGCCGTAGCGGCCGTATTCCTGGCGCTCGGAGCGACCTTCGAAGTGGTCACGGAGCTCGGCGCTGCTGCCGAACGCGTAGGTCGCGGTGCACGCGATGGGCGTGGTCACGGCATCGAGCGCATCCTGGCGCGGCTGACCGGCGCGGACGGCGAGGGTATCGAAACGACGAGAGGCCTTGGACGTGGAAACGGACTTGGCAGACATGGGCGAGGTTCCTGTTCTCGCCCACCGAACCCTTGGCAGCTCGTTCGACCTGAGATTCGTCATGCAATGGATGCATCACGAGCGCTTCCGGACGAACGTCCCAATCGGCTTAGGGTGATATTTGTAACGCGCGTCACCCAAGGTGGGCGAAAGGCCGCGCGGCCTCCTTTCGGAGACGCGTGCAGGATGACTCTCGCCGCGGCGTCCGTCAAGCGGGACGTCCGTTATGACGGATGACTACTGCAAATCCGCGATGAAACGCAGGTAAATCTTCCGATTGCCGAACGAGTAGCCGAGGAGTCCGACCACCTTCGGGAACACGGTGCCGTTCGTGAAGCCCACCGCCGGATAGGGGCAGGGGGGCGGCGTGCACGTCGCGGGCGTGCCGTAGCGAGGGAAGATCGCATCGTCGAGGCGGATGGTTCCGGTCACCTCGATCTCGAAGAACGGCCCCGTGTCCGGGTTGTCGTTGGTGATGGTGATGGGCCCGTTCATCTGTACGAGCAGGCTCTCGAACGGCTCCGCGGACGCGCCGGCGGCGTTGTTGATCTGGTCGGCGGTGACGACGAGCGGAACGATGGTGGCGACCGTGGGATCGAGCACGGTGATGGTCGCGGCGGTGATCTGAGCGACGCTGAAGATCTCGTCGTAGACGCCCACCACCGTGATCTGCTGGCCGAGCTTCGGACCCAGGGCAGCGGTGAGCGTGAGCGCGTCGGCCTTGATGGCGATGCCCTGCCAGGGGCCGCCGGTGGCCGCCTCCTGGATGTAATAGCCGTCGCTCGTCTTCCTCGAGACGATGTAGCCCTGCGTCTTCACGACCGTGCCGCTCTTGGGGTGACCCGCGGCGGCCGGATTGCGGATGGTCGAGATGGTGAGCGGGCACGGCGTGGCGCCGGAATTCGCGACCGCGCACG
Source organism: Polyangiaceae bacterium (assembly GCA_043742085.1). Lineage (GTDB taxonomy): Bacteria > Myxococcota_A > Polyangia > Polyangiales > Polyangiaceae > Labilithrix. Next base: position 1,837 of record JAYTZB010000259.1, on the reverse strand, counting down.
AATCGCACGCGTCGCCGGTGCCGTCGCCGTCGGCGTCGGCCTGGCTATGGTTGGAGACCTCCGGGCAGTTGTCGGTGCCGTTCGGGATGCCGTCGGCGTCGAAGTCGCCGCCGGTGGCGCGCGGGCACATCTGCGTCTTGTCCTCGGGACAGATGTCGCAAGCGTCGCCGATGCCGTCGCCGTCGGTGTCGGCCTGCACGCCGACGTCCATGGGTCGGATGGGGTTGAAGATGGTGGGGCAGTCGTCCTTGTCGTTGGGGATGCCGTCGCCGTCCTTGTCCTCGGGGGTGATGGCGCCCGTGTAGATACTGGAGCCCTTCACCACCGCGTCGCGCGACGGTACGCACGAAGGCTCACCGGTCGGCGCGGTGCCCTTGCAGAAGAAGAGCGGATAATAGACCTCGCCCGCCGTTCGGAGCGCAGCGAGGTCGGGCTTGGCCGCGATGCGTGTGTCGATGCATGCCTTCTTCGGCTTGCCGCAGACGTCGCCGGCGAACGAATCGCAGCCGCTGCCGCCGCCCAGCGCGGCGTCGCTGACGAGCGCGGCGTCGCCGTACATGATCCGACCGCCGCGGAGGACGAGCGCCACGTCCTCGACGCCGCCGGCGATGACGGCGCGATAATCCTTTTCGACGGAGCCGTCGTAAATCGAGATATCGGCGAGATATCCCTTCTTCAACAATCCGACGGCATGGCTGGCGCCGATCGCGAATGCCGCGTTGGAAGTGGCCATTCGCCAGAGATCGGCATCGGTGAAGTGCTTGTCGAAGTAATTGGTATTCAGCGAATCGGCACAAGCAAGCTCGCGCAGCATGTTCATCGAGCCGGAAGGCACCCAGTCGGTACCGAGCGCGATGTTCACGCCGACCAGATCGAGCATCGCGACGGCCGCGGTGTTGCCGTAGAGATCGACGTTGGAGCGCGGCGACCAGACCACCTTCGACATGCTCATCCGGATGATGTCGGCGTCGACGGGATTCAGCGCCACGCCGTGGATGATGGCGGTCTGGGGCTCGACGAGATCGAACGGCGGCGCGCTGGTGCACACGAACTCGTTGTGAGCCTCGGCGTCGATGCCCTCGGAGATGTGCGGGAGATAGCTGGCGAGCTGCGAGACGGCGGCGTTGGTGGTCCGGCCCGGCGAGTAGTCACAGCCCATCGCGAGGTTCATGCCCGGCGTGCTGAGCGGGAACACGTCGGAGTTCGCGGGCTGCGCGGGGAGGCCTTCCAGCTCGTCGGCGGACGTATCGATGTTGCGGATCAGGCCGCCGACGCCGCCACCGCCCGCCATCGTGGTCGTGCCGCTCATCAGGAAGCGGAGCTCGCCGTAGGCCTGCACGGTCTGGTTGGCGCCGCTCTTGTAGTCGAGGCGCGCGTGACCGCGGCCGCCCTGCCAGTCGCTGCGGTTCTCGTACTTCAGGCCGGGGTGCGCGATGGGCGCGTTGTTCTGGTACGTGATGTGCTCGTGCGGGTTGATGAGGCCCGGCGAGATCACGCCGTTCGCGCACGACACGATGGTCGCCGCGGCATACGCCGGGTCGGCGCTGCAGTCGCAGGCCACGCAGAGGATCGAGCCGCTGTCGTCGAAGAGGATCTCACCGCTATGCAGCAGCTCGTCGGGCGCGAGCACGGTGCCCTGGAGGACCTTGCCGGCAGTGCCCGGCTTCGTCACGCTGCACGTTCCCGTCGCGGGAGGCGCCAGCGGCGCGCGCGCGCACTCGGTGACCTTGGGCTGGGGGTTCGCGCTCGGGTGCGGTTGACCCGGTTGCGGCATCGGGCCGGTTCCCGTCTCGCTCGCGTCGGGATCGATGCCGCCGTCGAGCGGCGTGGTGTTCGA
>JAYTZB010000258.1:0-3424 GCA_043742085.1 Polyangiaceae bacterium | reverse complement strand
GGCAAGGAACAGGAGCGCATCGACGCGATCACGGACGACCTCTCGCCGTGGCGGCTGTGGGGTCCGTACCTCACCGATCGCGCGTGGGGGTCGGTGCGCGAGGACTACTCCGCGGACGGCAACGCGTGGCAGTACCTGCCGTACGAGAAGGCGCGCGCCAAGGCGTATCGCTGGGGCGAGGACGGGATCGCCGGCATCTCCGATCGCTTCCAGATCCTGAATTTCGCCCCGGCCTTCTGGAACGGCAAGGACGACCACCTCAAAGAGCGCCTCTACGGCGTGAATCCCTACGAGGGCAATCACGGCGAGGACGTCAAGGAATACTACTTCCACGTCGACAACACGCCGACGCACTCGTACATGCATCTTCTCTACAAGTACCCGCAGGCGGCGTTTCCGTACCGGCGGCTCGTGGAGGAGAACCAGCGCCGCGCCGGACAAGGGCCCGAGTTCGAGCTGCTCGATACCGGGATATTCGCCGAAGATCGCTACTTCGATATCGACATCGAATATGCGAAAGGCGCTCCCGAGGAGCTGGTCTGTCGGATCAGCATCACCAACCGCGGTCCCGACGACGCGCCCATCCACGTGCTGCCGCACCTGTGGTTCCGCAACACGTGGGCGTGGGGCAAGGTGGAGACGCCCCCGCCGCGCATCGAGCCCAGAGATGCCAGCGGCGGCGCGATCGGCCTCGTCGCCGACGACAGCTCGGTCGCGATGGACCCCTACGTGCCGATGCAGCATCGGCTGGGCGCGCGCTTCCTCTACGGGCCGCCGGGCGGCCACGCGCTCTTCACCGACAACGAGACCAACGGCGAGATCGTCTTCGGTCCCGGGAACCGCAGCCGCAGCAAGTACACGAAGGAGGCGTTCCATCGCGCCGTGGTCGACGGCCAGAGCGACGCGATCCGCCCCGATCCGTACGGCACCAAGGCGGCGCTCCACTACGTCCTCGACGTGAAGGCGGGCGCGACCGCGGTGCTCTCGTTCCGCCTGACCGATCGCGAAGCGGCGGCGGGAACCGATCCGCTCGCCGGGATCGACGAGCTCTTCACGGCGCGCAAGGCGGAGGCCGACGTCTTCTACGAGAGCGTCTATCCCGCGGGCGCGTCCGAGGACGAGAAGCACGTTCAGCGTCGCGCGCTCGCGGGGCTCCTGTGGACCAAGCAAGGCTACATCTTCGACGTCGCCAAGTGGCTGGACGGGGACAATCCCGATGCGCCGCCGCCGCAATCACGCCGGCGCATCCGGAACGCGCACTGGCGCCACCTGAACTCGATGCGCATCATGACGATGCCCGACAAGTGGGAATATCCCTGGTTCGCGGCGTGGGACCTCGCGTTCCAGTGCGTCCCGTTCGCCCTGGTCGACGCGAAGTTCGCGAAGGACCAGCTGTGGCTCCTGCTGTTCGAGCAGTTCCAGCATCCATCGGGGCAATTGCCCGCGTACGAGTGGGAGTTCAGCGATCTCAATCCGCCCGTTCACGCGTGGGCGGTGTGGCGCGTCTACAACATGGACCGCCTGCGCAACGGCGTGTCCGATCGCGACTGGCTCGAGCGCTGCTTCCACAAGCTGCTCATCAACTTCACGAGCTGGGTCAACAAGGTCGATCGCGAGGGGAACAACGTCTTCGAGGGCGGTTTTCTCGGGCTCGACAACATCACGGTCATCGATCGCAGCGAGCGCGCCACCGACGGCTCGACGCTGGAGCAGAGCGACGCGACGGGCTGGATGGGCATGTTCTGCCTCAACTTGATGCGCATCGCCCTCGAGCTGGCGCGCGAGAATCACGTGTACGAGGGATTGGCCTCGAAGTTCCTCCAGCACTACACGTATGTCGCTTATGCGATGAAGCACATGGGCAACAAGGATTACTCCTTGTTCGACGAGAAGGACGGATTCTTCTACGACGTGCTCAGCTTCCCGGACGGGCGTTTCAAGAAGTTCCGCGTGCGCTCGCTGGTTGGATTGATACCGCTCTTCGCAGTGGAGCGGCTCGAGCTCGACTGGATAGAGCCGTTCAAGGAGTTCACCGCCAACCTCCACTGGTTCATCAAGAACCGGCGGGAGATGACCGACGAGGTCATTCACAAGATCGAGGCGGCGGACGGGAAGATCACCTACCTCCTCACCATCGTGAACAAGGAGCAGATCGCGCGGCTCGTCGAGCGCCTGCACAACGAGACCGAGTTTCTGTCTCGCTACGGCGTTCGCTCGATGTCGAAGTACCACGAGGCGCATCCGTTCGAGCTCGACGGGCGCAGCGTGAACTACGAGCCGGCCGAGTCGGCGTCGAAGCTGAAGGGGGGCAACTCGAACTGGCGCGGGCCGCTCTGGTTCCCGACGTCGTTCTTGATCATCGAGAGCCTGCGCAAGCTCGGCACGGCGTTCGGCCCGACGTACATGCTGCCGACGCCAGGGAGCGGGCAGGTCCCGGTGGGCTTCCGTCACATCGCGAAGGATCTCTCGCGCCGGATGATCGACATCTTCCTGCTCGACGACCACGCGCGGCGTCCGGTGTGGGGCGGCGCGGAGAAATTCCAGACCGATCTCCACTGGCGCGACGAGCTCCTCTTCTACGAGTACTTCCACGGCGACAACGGCGCGGGCATCGGCGCGTCGCACCAGACCGGCTGGACCGCGCTGGTGGCGAACCTGATCGACGAGTGGCCGAAGGCCGGGAAATAGCGGCGGAGCGGCGGTAGCGCATGGCGGAGACCGACGGCGAGGACGAGCTGCCGTTCGACGGGGTGGGCGGCGAGGAGCGGGTCCGCGAGCTCGCCGCGCGCTTCTATGATCGCATGGACGCGGACGAGCCCGCGCTGGCGCGCCTCCACCAGGTCGACGAGCTGGGACGCGTGAGCAAGGGCTCGCGCGAGCGCTTCGCGACGTTCCTCGTGGAGTGGCTGGGACGCGTGGCTGCGGTGCATGACGCGCGCGATGGATGAGATGGGGATCGAGGGCGACGTGCGGCGCTACCTGGACGGGCGCTTCGCAGAGGTGGCGGATTTCTTGAGGAACGTGCCAGACGCGGGGTGAGTGGCGCTACGGGTGAGTGTCGCCGGAGGCCCTCGATCAGGGAAAGAGGAGCGCGTAGACGAGCACGGTCACCAGCGAGCCGGCACCGACGAGCGATGCGCTGGCGGCGAGGGCCCAGCCCGCCGCGGCGACCGGCGCGACCGGGTGCGCGACGCGCTTGGCGTCGATGACCGCGACCCCCGCCGCCACCGCCGCCACCGCGGGCGCTTCCACGTGCACATGCGCCAGCGGCGCGAGCAATCTGATCCTCGCGGGCACCGGCATCCGCGTCGTGCGGACGACCGGCTCGTGCGGCTCGTGCGGCGCCGGCGGCATCACCGGCGCGAGGCGGTCCATCGCACGCAGCCTTCCGAGGTCGAAGCGCTGGAGGGCACGCGTGGCGCTG
>JAYTZB010000257.1:0-5323 GCA_043742085.1 Polyangiaceae bacterium | reverse complement strand
GCCGAGCCCGAGGTTAGCGCGCCCGACGGCAGACTTCGCGTCGTCGAAGGACGGATCGCCGGGAGGCGCTGCGCACTCGTGCGACGAGCGCGAGCAGTTCGCGGGCACCGCGCCGAGGCCCGACACGAGGAGGACCGTGCCGACGACCATGGCTGCGCCGCCGAGGCCTGCCACGATCAGCGGAACCGCGGAGCGCGACGGCTTCGAAGGCTCGACGGTGGTGGCCGAGCCGCCGGGCGCGGAGGCGCTTACCGCAGCGCCGTTGTCGCCGAAGACGGCGACGATGGTGCGGCCTTTCTCGCCGGCGCTGATCACCACCGCCTGCGTGACGTCCTTGCCGGCGTGGACGAAGCGGATGGTGTGCTTGCCCGGATCGAGATCGTGGGATTTCCCCTCGTCGAGACGCGACTGCGCGAGCACGCCGTCGACGTACACCTGCGTGTCGAGGAGGTCGGTGCCCTTGCCGTCGCGAGCCACGAAGCTGACCGACGGCACGGTGCGTCCGAGCTCGTCGCCGAACTTCGCGCAGTCGGACTGGATGAGCGCCGGGCACGACGACTGCGCGCAGAGGAGGAAGAGGCGCTTCGAATCGGCGAGCTGTCCCTTGTCGCGCGCGTCTTGGCCGCGGCTGTGCGCCTCGACGCACTCGTCCTTGGTGGGCGGCGCAGCTCGTGCGTCGCCGGCGTAGGCAGCGACGCCGGAGAGGGCGGCGAGGAGCGCGATCAGCGTTCGCTTCGTACGTGTGTGAGCGATCATAGACATCCCGGCTTGAATACCTTTTTGGTCCCGTCGAAGAAGAAGGGCGGATTGCAGTCGATCTTGCTCGTCGCCGCTGGCTTCTCTGGCGGCGGCGCGGGAGCGGCGGGCGGGGCGGCTGGCGCGGCGACCGGCTTCGGCGCGGGCGCGGGCACCGGTACGTAGATGATGCGCGTCTTCGGCTGAGCCGCTGCTTGCGCTGCCGCATGCGCGGAGGCGGAGGCAGCCGCCGCGGCCCTTGCGCTTTCCGCGATCGCCGCGAGGTCCGCCGCGCTCGCCGCGGGCGCCGCGGCCCCCATCGCTCCCGCTGCCGCCGCTGTCGTCGCGGTCGGTTGCGCAGGCGCAGTCGCCGACGTGGCCGACGTGGCCGACGCCATCGGCCTCTCCGCATCGTTGCGCGAACCGATGATCAGCGCCGTCGCCACCGCGCTCATGCTGATGAGGAGCAGCGCGATCAGGATGAGCGCGGTGTTGCGGCGCTTCTCCTGCTTGGCCTTGGCCTTGGCCTCCTCGGCCCCCTGCACGACGGAATAGGCCGAGCCGTCCGGCGTCGCCTGAGACACGGGCGTTCCCGACATCGTGCTGACGATCGAGACGTTGCGGCCGCTGTCCGGCGCCGGCATACCGCCGCTCGGGCGCGCGAGGATCTGCAGCGTGTGCTCGGTGGGACGCGGCGTCGTCGTCTCGAGCGGCGGCGGCGCAAGGCTGGGGAGCTTGCTCGGCGGCACGCCTTCCTTGGCCTCGTTGATGCACTTCTCCATCACCGCGCGCATCTTCTTGCGCTGCTCCTCGAACATGGAGCCGACCACCCGCGAGATCTCGCGCACCGTCATGCGCTCGTTCTGCGATTCGAGGTACGCCTCGATCTCCGTGCGCATCTCGCGCGCCGTCGCATAGCGATCGTCGGGGTCCTTCGCGGTGGCCTTGTTGCAGATCCGCTTCAGCTCCTCGGGCGCGTCGGGCATGATGTCGCCCAGCTTGGGGATCTCGCTCTTGATGAGCGCCGTGAGGATCTCGATCTGGCCCTTCTGCGGCCACATGCGCCGTCCGGCGATCGCCTCCCAGATCATGACGCCGACCGAGAAGAGATCGGCGCGCGTGTCGACGTCGCCGGTGAGCTGCTCCGGCGCCATGTAGCCGGGCTTGCCCTTGAAGATCCCGGCCTGGGTCTCGATCGACGTGTCCGAGGCCTTCGCGATCCCGAAGTCGACGATCTTCACCTGACCGTCGAACGTCACGAACACGTTCTGGGGGCTCATGTCCCGGTGCACCACGCTCGCCGTCGTGTCGTCGAAGTTCTTGAGATGGTGCGCGTAGTCGAGGCCGTCGAGGCACTGACAGAGGATGCGCAGGTGCATTGCAGTCGTGAACTTCGACGACTTCTTCCGGATGATCCGGCCGAGGCTCTCGCCGTCGAGATAGTCCATCACGATGAACGGACGCTTGCCGTCGGCGCCGACCTCGTAGGTGGTCACGATGTTCGGGTGGCTGAGCCGCGCAGCGAGGCGCGCCTCCTCGAGGAACATGTCGAAGAAGCCCGTGTCGTCGACGAGCTCCGGCTTGAGCTCCTTGATGACGAACAGCTTGCTGAAGCCGGCGGGGCCGCTCGCCACCGCGAGGTAGACGATGCCCATGCCTCCGCGCGCGATCTCCGCGATCAGCTGATATTTACCGAGGGTCTGCATGCGGCTCGCGAAGAAAGAGGGAGGTTGGTTGGTTCGCTCAGCGCGGAACGCCGACGACGATGACCCCCCCGGGGCCACACGTCGATCATAGAGAAGTCGGCGGGCAGGGGACAATCCCGTCGAGTCGAAAACAAGAATGAATGCGTTGACGTACGACGCTTCCCGGCAGGTCGGGAAGCGTCTTACGCGACACGAAGTCGCTCCGTCAGGGAACGTTTAGAGCAATTACTCTACACGCGAGCTCGGCGCGTGGCCGCGAATTGCGACGCCGTCAGCGTCTCAGAAGCTCGCCGCGGCGCGCGCGACATCCTTGTCGATCAAGCCCTGCTGGAGGAGCTGCTTCAGGTGCATCTCGAAGGTCTGCATTCCGTACGGATGCGTTCCTTTCTCCATGAGCTCCTTCATCCCCGGGTTTCCTTCGGGACGCTTGATCGCTTCGCGGACCGTGCCCGTCGCAACGAGCACCTCGGCGGTGAGGATGAGGCCCGTCTGGTCTTTCCGCGGGACGAGGCGCTGCGCGATCACGCCCTGCAGCGCGTCGCCGATGCGCTCGCGCATCTCGTCGCTGGAGCCCGGCTGTCCCTTCGGTGCGAGAGCGAGCATGCGACCCACGGTGCGGGTGACGTCGGGCGTGTGCAGCGTCGAGAGCACGAGGTGACCCGTCTCCGCCGCCTTCAGCGCGATGTCGAGCGTGAGCTCGTCGCGGATCTCGCCGAGCAGGATCACGTCCGGATCCTGACGAAGCGCGGCGCGTAGCGCGTCGGCGAACGTCGACGTGTCGATGCCGACCTCGCGCTGGCTGATGCTCGACTTGTCGTCTTCGTGGAGGAACTCGATCGGATCCTCGATGGTGACGATGTGGAGCGGCTGCGTCTTGTTGAGGTGGCCGATCATGGCCGCCAGCGTGGAGCTCTTGCCGTTGCCGGCCGCGCCCACCACGAGGACGAGCCCGCGGTCCTTCTCCGCGAGCATCGCGCACGGCGCCGGTGCGCCGAGGTCCTCGAACGTCGGGATCTTGGTGGGGATCGCACGCATGACGATGCCGATCGTCCCGCGCTGCCGGTAGATGTTGACGCGAAAGCGTCCGACGCCGGCCGCGGCATACGCCGAGTCGTGCTCGCGAAGCGACGCGATCTCGGCCTTCACCTTCGGATCCTTGATGACGACGCGCGCGATGTTCTCGGTGTCCTCCGGCTTCAACGGCTCGGTGCGGAAGAACACGAGGTCGCCACGAACACGCGCCGCGGGCGGGATACCGACCTTCAGGTGGATGTCACTGGCCTTCGCCGCGACGGCCTTCGCGAGCAGCTGGTTGATGTAGCTTTCGTTGCCGTACACGCTCGACAGCGGCGACGTGGAGTCGGACATCTCTCGCGCCACGTTATCCGAGGTCGCGGGCGACAGGTCATACTTCCCGCGTGGTCAGCGGAGCGACCAGCCGCGTGGATTTTTCTTCAGCGAGCGTCGAGATCCGCGGGAAGGTCCTGCTTGGGGCACGGAAGCATGCGCAATCCTCGCAACGCGAGGACGCGGCGCTGACGTGGCCGCGTGGCATCGCGAGCCAGCGCACCGAGCTTCTCGCACCCTTCGCGAAGCTCGGCCTCGTCCTCGACGTCCTCGGAGCGACGCGGCCGTGCACCAAGCTCGGCCGCAGCGTCGAGCGCGATGCGCGCCTCGTCGTCGTCGGTGCCCGCCGCCGTCTGCGCCAGGTAGGGCAGCTGCGCCCACCCGCGCGCAAACGCCATCGCTTTCAGCGCCGTGAGGTGCAGGTCGGGCTCCGCCGCAGCCTCCAGGAGGCCGGCGGCGCCTTCGTGCGTGGCAAGCGACGCGAGGTCCTCGGTCGTTCCTTCGCGCGCGCTCGTCCACATCGCGACGTCGCGCACCGCCGCCGCGCCGGCATCGGGCGGTGCCGTCGTGCGGCTAGGGCGGGTCGCGCCGCTGGCGCTCGCCTCCCCGGGCGCGACCACCGGATCGGCCCCGCCCGGCTTCTTGCCGCACGCGTTGCACGTCGCGAAGGCGAGCAGGCCTCCGAGAAGGAAGGCCCCCGCGACGCGTGCGGGCACGCGACCCACACGCATCCCGATCAGCTCTGGACGACCTCGAGCGAGCGCTTGTTCGGCTTCGCCTTCGCGTCCTCGTCGAGCTTCTTGTTGTAGTCGTCCACGGCGCGGTTGATGTGCATGCTGCAGAACTTCGGGCCGCACATCGAGCAGAACTCGGCGGTCTTGAAGTACTCGTCGGGCAGCGTCTCGTCGTGCATCATCGACGAGACCTCGGGATCGATGGAGAGGCGGAACTGCTCCTTCCAGTCGAACGCGTAGCGCGCGCGGCTGAGCGCGTCGTCCCGGTCGCGTGCACCGGGCCGATGACGAGCGATGTCGGCGGCGTGCGCGGCGATCTTGTAGGCGATCATGCCCTGCTTGACGTCGTCCTCGTCGGGGAGCCCGAGGTGCTCCTTCGGCGTGACGTAGCAGAGCATCGCGGCACCGGCGGTGCCCGCCATGGTGGCGCCGATGGCGCTGGTGATGTGGTCGTAGCCGGGCGCGATGTCGGTGACGAGGGGGCCGAGGACGTAGAACGGCGCCTCGTGGCACAGCTCCATCTCCTTCTTCACGTTCATCTCGATCTGGTCGAAGGGCACGTGGCCGGGGCCTTCGATCATGACCTGGACGTCCTTCTCCCAGGCGCGCTTCGTGAGCTCACCGAGCGTCTTCAGCTCCGCGAACTGCGCCGCGTCGCTCGCGTCGGCGAGGCAGCCGGGACGCAGGCCGTCGCCGGCGCTGATCGAGACGTCGTACTTCGCGCAGATCTCGAGGACCTTGTCGAAGTGCGTGTAGAACGGGTTCTGCTTGTGGTTCTCGATCATCCACTGGGCCATGATC
>JAYTZB010000256.1:0-7988 GCA_043742085.1 Polyangiaceae bacterium | reverse complement strand
ACGCGGTCATGTCGCTCGCGAAGAAGGACTCGAACGTCAGCTCGCTCGCGGCCGCGCGCGCGAAGCGTGGGAGCTCCGTGAAGGTCGGCGCCGGTATCGCCGCCGCGCTGGCCCTCGCCGCGTCCGTCTTCTTGTTCACGCAGCACCGCTCGGACGAGGCCCCGATGGCGAGCGGCAACGCGCCGGGCGCCGTCTCGGCCGCGGTCGCCACCAATGGCGGCACCGGCGTGAGCGTCAGCACCGTCAATTCGCCCGGCAATGCCGTGAGCGTGTTCTATCTTCCGACGGCCAACGAGCTGTCGACGAGCGTCGTGGTCTGGGTCGACGAAACAGGAGAAAAATGATGCGCGAAATCCCTCGGAGGAACCTCGGCAAGCTGATGCTTGCGAGTGTCATTGCAGGATGCGCGCTCCTCGTCGGCGCGCCGGGCGTCGCCGATGCGCAGCCCGCCGGTCCCAAAGCCGAGGTGCTCGTCATCCACGGTACGACGTGCGCGACGCCGAGCGTCGATCCCGCGATCGGTGAGGTGCCCCCGCTGAAGCACAACTGCTGGAAGCTCCTCGACAAGCGGCTCTTGCCGCTCGCGCAGGGCACCCCGAGCACGATGCCGCTTCCGAACGGACGCACGTTTCAGGTCGCGTACAACGGTCAGTCGCCCGACAAGCGCTTCAAGGTCGCCGCGTCGATCAGCAAGCCCGACGGCGTCGGCTTCAATCCGCTCGCCGAGATCACGGCCGAGCCGGGCAAGAAGTTCCACGTCGGCGGCTTCGCGTACCAGAACGGCTCGCTCGTCCTCGCGATCCGTATCGTTCCCTGAACGGACGACTCGCTCGCATCCGAGCGTTCTATCGAAAAGGCTTCGGGTATTTCGACCCGCCGAAGGCTTCTTGGTAGAACCGAGGTTCGAATGCGCAAGGACGCACCGTTCGCGGTGGAAGTGCCGTCTCCCGATCGCGACAGTCCCGGATGGGTCAAGGTCGGCGTCATCGCTGCCGTTGGCTTCGTGATCGGCGTCGCGTGGCCTCGGGTCATGGGCGTCAAGCTCGGACCGAATGCGCCGGGCGAGGCCGCGGCTGCGGCAGCCTCGGCAGCCGCGAGCGCGAAGGCCGCGGGTCGCGCGCCCGAAGCGCCGCCCGCGAGCGTGAACGCGAAGTCGGTCGTCGCCGGAGCGCCGAGCTCGTTCGCCTCCGCCGCCACGAGCGCCACGAGCGCCACGGTCCCGGCGGGTCCGCCGCAGGTGAGCGTGCAGCGTGGCTCCGTCATCGCGTGCAAGACCACCGACGGCGAGAGCAAGAAGGGCAAGGAGTGCGGGACGCTCGCCGGCCTCGACAACGTCGTGCCGCCGCATCTCCGCAAGCTCGCGACGTGCTCGGCCGCGGAAGGCCAGACCGGCAAGCTCTCGTTCGTCGCCACGGCGGCGTTCCCGTCCGGCGGCCTCAGCTGGGACGTCGGCAAGTCGTCGACGGTCGGCAACATCGAAGGCATCACGAACTGCCTGAAGACGCACTTCTCCGGCGTCACCGCGACGGGCATAGCTCACGAGCACAATCGTTACACGGTCGCGTACAACGTGACGTTCGCTCCGCCCCTCGAGTCCTCGTCGAGCAAGACCGACAAGATCGCGAAGGACGGCACCATGCCTTCGCCCGACGCGGACAAGAACGCGAAGGACGGCAGCGACAAGAGCGACAAGAGCGACAAGGCCGATGCGCCGCCTGCAGCCGCTGGCAGCGAAGCGAGCGTCGGCTGGGAAGTGGCGCTCGTGCGTGACGTGCCGAAGACCGGTGGCGTCGTCGCTCGCCTTCCGCGCGGCACGAAGGTGAAGCTCGGCGCGATCAAGGACGGCTGGTACGCGATCAAGTACGGCGACGGCTTCGCGAGCGACGGCTTCGTGTACCGCGGCGCCATCGGTCGCTGACCAGCGAGCGCGCTCGGATCGAAGCATCGCGCGTGCCGTCTCATCGGAGACGCGTGCGGTAGGTGCGCAAAATCGGACGCACTGGGTGTCCGGTTTCCTTGCAGCGCAGAGGCTCGAATCTACCTTGTCCTCACAACAAGGAGGTCGCCGTGCGTCGTTTCCGGCTGACGAACACCGCCAAAGCGTTCAGCGCTTTGGTCGTGACGGGTGTCGTGTGTCTCACGTTCTACACAAACCCTGGGCTACTGAGGAAGGTGGCCCCGAGCGCTTCGAACGCTCAGCACAGCAACGTCCCTAGTGTCGGTGCGCTGCCCGGTGAAGGCGCGGGCGGATCTTTTCCGGTCGTCATCGAGGGAGCGCCTGGCTGCGCCGACAAACCGGAGGTGCGCTTCTATCACTGGGCGTGGAATGCCCAGATGGGGATGATGCTCGCGACCGGCGGCAAGCAAGCACAGAAGGACAGCCTCATGTGCAGGCACGGCGTGAACCTCGTGCTCGTGCGCGAGGACAACACCGACCAGATGCAGAACCAGCTCGTCACCTTCGCGGAAGGCGTGAAGAAGGGCGAGAGCAACCCGAAGAGCGGCGCGCACTTCGTCGCGATCATGGGCGACGGGTCCGCGCAGTTCTTGAAGGGCGTCGACGATCGGCTGGGCAAGCTCGGTCCCGAGTACATGGCGGTCGTCGTCGGCTCGGCGGGGTACTCGCGCGGCGAGGACAAGCTGATGGGCCCGCAAGCGTGGCGCGACAATCCGCAGCGCGCCAAGGGCGGAGTCGTCGCCGGCGTCCTGCGCGACGGCGACTGGAACATCGCGCTCAAGTGGATGGGCGACAACAAGATCGCCAACAACCCCGACGAGAAGACCTACGACCCGGACGCGGTGAACTGGGTCAACGCCTCGGACTACGTGGAGGCCGCGCAGAAGTACGTGAGCGGCTACTGCGCGGACATGAAGAACGTGAAGACTGGCAAGAGCGAGAAGCATTGCGTCGACGCCGTCGTCACGTGGACGCCCGGCGACGTCACCATCGCCGAGCAGAAGGGCGGACTCGTGTCGATCGTTTCGACCCGTGAATACCGGGCTCAGATGCCCAATGTCGTCATCGGCAACAAGAAGTGGATGGCCGCGCATCGCGAGATCACCAAGGGCATGCTCTCGGCGATCTTCGAGGCGGGCGACCGCATCAAGACCGACGACGCGGCGCTTCGCGAGGCGGCTGCGGTCAGCGCGGTCGTCTACAAGGAGCGCGATGCTGCCTACTGGTACCGCTACTTCAGGGTCCAGAAGGAGAACGACAAGCAGGGCATCGCCGTCGAGCTCGGCGGGTCGAGCGTCAACAACCTCGCCGACAACGCGCAGCTCTTCGGCATTGCACCGGGCTCGGTCGATGCGTTCGGTGCCACGTACACCGTCTTCGGCAACGTGGTGAAGGCGCAGTACCCCGAGCTCGTGCCGAGCTTCTATCCCGCGAGCCAGATCACCGATCTGACGTACGTGAAGGAGCTCTACGCGGAGAGCCCGAAGACGAACGCCGACAACGCGTCGTTCTCGAGCGACGCGAAGATGAAACAGGTCGTGAGCAAGAAGGCCTGGGACATCCAGTTCCAGACCGGCAGCGCGACGTTCAGCGCCGACACGCAGCAGCAGCTCGCGCGGCTCCAGGACGATCTCGTGGTGGCGAGCGGCACGATGGTGGAGATCCACGGGCACACCGACGCAAACGGCAACGCCGACTCGAACATGACCTTGTCCGAGCAGCGCGCGTTCGCGGTGAAGAAGTGGCTCGAGGCGCACGCGCCGGCGAGCTTCCCGGAAGGCCGCGTCAAGGTGGTCGCGCACGGCCAGAACGAGCCTGTCGCGCCGAACTCCACGGCGGAGGGTCGCGCGAAGAATCGGCGCGTCGTGATCGTGCTCGGCACGTCGGAAATCTGAAGGAGCTCCCATGACCATCGCGCGTGTACTGGCCCCGAACCGGGCCATCGACACTCGCACCAGCGGCGTGCTCGTCCTCGGATGGGCCGCCGCAGCGCTGGCGGTGTGGGCAGCGTCGCCCGTTGCGACGCTGCCCGCTCCCCGCGAGGTGCTCTCTGCGTTGACCGATCTCTGGTGGCAGGGTGGGCTCGGACCCGAGCTCTACACGACCCTCGAGCTCATTGGTTCCGCGCTCGCGTGCTCGGTCGCGATCTCGCTGCTGCTCGCATGGGGCAGCGTGATTCCTGCCGTGAGACCGGTCACGGCCGCCGTCTCCAAGCTGCGGTTTCTCGGGCTCACCGGCCTGCTCTTTCCGTTCACGCTCGCGACCGGTGGAGGCTTTCCGCTCAAGGTGGCGCTGCTCACGTTCGGCATGACGACGTTTCTCGTCACGTCGCTCGCGCGCATCGTTGCCGAGATTCCGCGCTCGCAGATCCACTACGTGCGCTCGCTCGGCGCGAGCGAGCCACGCGTGATCTGGGAGACGGTGGCGCGCGGCACGCTCGACCGCACCATCGACGCCGTTCGCCAGAACGTTGCCATGGGCTGGTCGATGATCACGATGGTGGAAGGAATCTCGCGCTCCGACGGCGGCGTCGGAGCGCTGCTCTTGAACCAGAACAAGCACTTTCGGCTCGCCGAGGTCTACGCCGTCCTCGTCGTGATCCTGCTGGTAGGGCTCGTCATCGACTACGGCATGGGCGCGCTCGCGAGCCTCGTCTGCCCGCACGCACGCTTCGACAAGACGGAGAAATCCGAGAGGAGCTCGTCATGATTCCTGGCGCGACCAGCGGAGACATCGTCTTGCACGTGCGCGACGTCTCGATCTCCAGGGATGGCACGCACGTCCTCGATCACGTCAGCTTCGACGTCGTCGATCGCATTCGCGAGGGGCGCACCACGGGCCAGGTGGTGTCGTTGCTCGGGCCGTCCGGCATCGGCAAGACCACGCTGCTGCGAGTCCTCGCGGGGCTCGAGCGTCCCGCGCGCGGCGAGGTGAAGGGCCCGGAGGGCAAGACCCTCGATGCGCGGAGTGTCGGCATCGTCTTCCAGCACTACCCGCTGCTCGCGCATCGCACCGTCGAGGACAACCTCGCCCTTGCCGGCCGGGTCGGTGGTCTATCCCAGGCTCGCGCCAATGCGCGGGCGCGCGAGCTGATGGCGCGCGTCGGCATCGAGGACCGCGGCGGCTTCTATCCCGCGCAGCTCTCCGGCGGACAGCGCCAGCGCGCAGCGATCGCGCAGCAGCTCGTGCTCCCGCGACGCGTGCTGTTGCTCGACGAGCCGTTCAGCGGCCTCGACCCGGCGGCGCTCGCCGACGTGAGCGCGCTCGTGACCGAGGTGGCGAACGATCACGAGCTCAACACCGTGGTGGTCGTCACGCACGACGTGCGCGCCGCGCTGCGGGTCAGCGACACGGTCGTTCTGCTCGGCAAGAGCGCGAACGACGGTGCGAAGGGGGCCGGCGTGCGTGCCACGTACGACCTCGTCGACCTCGGCCTCGCGTGGGAGCACGGCGCGCAGGCGCCGCGCGCCGTTGCGGAGCTCGAGCACGAGATCGAGATGCGCTTCCGGGAGCTGGCTTGAGGGAACGAACATGGGCACCACGACGAAGAGCATCCGCGGAACGAAGCGACGTCGACAGGACGACGGGCCGCCTTACGCGCGGTACGCCTTCTGGAACGCGTACAACATCTCACTGTTCCTCGGCGGGGTCGTGCTCGGCGCGGCGACGGACCACGGCTGGCTATCGGTCCTCACGTGCGCCGCGGAAGTGCTCTGGATGATCCTCGCGCCGGACTCGAAGATCCTGCGAGCCCTCTGGTTCGACCGAGCCTTCGCCGCGGAGAAGCGCGCCGACGACGAGGAGCGACGCAAGGAACGCATTGGCCTCCTCGCTCCCAACGACAGCATGCGCTTCGCGTATCTGTGCGGGCAGAAGCAGGTGATCGAGCGGCTCGCGGAGGAGAATCCGTCGCTGACCGTGGAGCTCCTCCACAGCGAGCTCGCGAAGCTCGACGCGCTGCTCGACGACTTCATCGAGCTCGGAGTGACCGCCGTGCGCGCGGAGCAGCACACGAGCACCTTCGATTTCCCGGCGATGCGCCGGAGCTGGCAGGTCTACCAGGAGCTGCTCGGCAAGCATGGATCCGGTGATCCGCGCCGCGAGGTGGCGGCGAAGAACATGGAGGTGCTCCGGCAGCGGCGGGCTCGTTACGAGGATCTCTGCCGAACCATCCAGGTGACGCGGGGACAG
The DNA here is from genome assembly GCA_043742085.1 of Polyangiaceae bacterium. GTDB lineage: Bacteria > Myxococcota_A > Polyangia > Polyangiales > Polyangiaceae > Labilithrix. The sequence goes on along the minus strand of JAYTZB010000256.1, from coordinate 1,840 downwards.
ATGGAGCTCATCGAGCAGACGTTCCGCCTGCTCGGCGACGAGATCATGACGATGGCGAGCCCGCGCGAGCTGGGGGGCCGCATCGATGAATTGCGCGTCGCCGTCGATGCCGTCCGTGAGACCGCAGACGAGACGTCCGGCGCGCTCGGCGACGTGCCGCCGGGCGACGAGATCGTGGAGCTCGAGTCGTTCGACAGTGTGGAAGGGAACCGGAGGCAGGTGTCATGAAGAAGGGACTCGGCGACAAGGTGCTGGGGTGGTTCGTGGTGCAGGAGGACGACGCGAATGCGGATGCGACCGCGGCCGCGAATGCGGAGGCGGACGCGGACGCGGAGGCTCCCGCTCCAGTGCGCGCTCCCGCTCCCGTGCGGGCTCCCGCTCCCGCTCGCGCCCTCGCTCCGACGTTCGGCCGCGCGCCGCCGCCCGCGGTCGTGCCCGGACAGAGCCATGACGGGCGCACGTTCGGCGCCGTCTATCGCGCCGCGGGCGTCGACGATGGCGAGCGCGAGCGACTCACCAAGGTGCTCTCGCTCGTCGAGTCGTTGCCCGACGAGGCCAGCGCCGAGGTGAAGCGCTCGATCGTCGCCGCGTCGCTCGAGGCGTTCGGCGTCTCCATCGACGGCATCCTCGTGACCGCTGGCGACGCGCTCTCCGCGCTCGATGGCTACGTCGTGTCCGGTCAGAGCCGAACGAGGGAGGTGCTCGCGCAAGGCGACGCACGCATCGCGGAGCTCACCGCGGAGATCGACGAGGTCCGGCGGCTCATGGACGTGCAGCACGCCGCGCAAGAGGAGCTCACGCGCGCAGTGGCGACCGAGAAGGCGCGGGTGCGCGTCGTCCTCGATTTCTTCGATCACGGGACCTCGGGACGGAGCGCAAGCGACACCGCGGCCCGCCTGGTCCGCCTGAAATAGCGATTGCCCCGCTTCCAGGGAGGGAAGGTCGACGCGTCGATTCGCGTATCTGGGTTGCACACGCCGACACACAGTGTCATACAACGTGCGTTCGCAGACCCCGGCCGTCAGGTCGGAGGTATAAACCTGGAGAATCGCTCATGTCTTTCAAGTTTGCCGTGTCCGCCGCCCTCGTCGCCTCGGCCGTCGCTCTCATGCCGGGCTGTGCTGCCGATACCTCGCAGGACGAGGCCGACACCGAGGAGGCCGCGGCCACGCAGGACGAGCTGACCTCCAACGCGCAGAAGCTCGTGGGCGCCTTCCATGGAACGAGCTCGGTCCATCCGCCGACGTTCGAAGGCCTCGTCTTCGCCCAGGACGGCACCTTCTTCGCCGACCTCGACACCGGCATCCGCTGCATCACGGCACCGTGCCCGTCGAGCGCGCACCTCGAAGGTCGCTACACCGCGACGAAGAGCTACGTGCGTCTCACCGCGAAGGCAGGCGCGCCGGCGGCCGACTTCTACGGTCGCTACCACTACACGCTCACCGGCAAGAAGCTCACGCTCACGAGCTCGACGCTCGGCGCGTCCTGGAGCAACAAGCTCGACAAGGCGCCCTCGTACTGTGCGCAGCCCAGCGACTGCGGAAGCCAGGGCATCATCCATCCGCAGTGCGTCGGGTCCTGGACCTGCGGCGTCTCGAGCGCGAACGAGTGCGGCTACAAGTGCGGCATCGTCCTGCCCCCGCCGAGCCTGATCTGGCCGGCCTCGGCGACCAAGCTCGTCGCCGAGAACTCCGGCGGCGGCTTCCGTCCGCCGGCTCCGGCGGGCTCGACGTGCGCCATCGGCCACGAGAAGTACACGCTCGATCGCGCCACGCGCCACCTCGCGTGGGAGACCTGCGAGTCCCCCGACAACGTCACGCCGGCGCACACGCAGACGGGC
>JAYTZB010000255.1:0-7620 GCA_043742085.1 Polyangiaceae bacterium | reverse complement strand
AGGAAGATCGAGGAGCGAATCGCGAGCGACGACGCGGCAGCGTGCGCCGCGGGGATGGCGGTGTCCGATGCGCCGAACGCGACGAGGACGCGTTCCGGCGCGAGAGCGATGTCGTGCGCGACCAGCCATCCGATGGCGACCACCGCAGCGCCGAGCGACAATGCTGGGCGCCGCAGGTCCTCGAGGGAACGCAGCATCGCGGCGACCGCGCCGGCGATGGCCGCGACGCCGACGATGGTGGTGCTGCCCGTTCGCGGCGCGAGCGCAGCATGAACGGCGATCGCCAGCACAGCAGCGATCATGATCGCGAGGTGGCCTGCGCTGCCGGGGCGTCGCGCGAGCGCGAACGGCACGAGCGGCGACCACGGCAGGAGGCCGTAGGCGATGGCCGCGACCGGTGCGTCGAACGTGGTCTTGCCGACCGCGATCGCGCGCGTACCGAGCATCACGTCCGCGATCCATCCGTCACCGCGAAGCGCAGCCCCCGCGCCGACGAGAGCGATGACCACCCCCGCTGCGAGCACCGCCCCGGCCATCGCGTTCGCTCCTGCGCTCGCTTCCGTGCGCGCTCTCCACATCCTTGCTGACGCTCCCACCGCGATCGCCGGCACCGCCGCCACGCTCACGAGGCCTCGCAGCGGCATCCCCCATCGCGCGGCGACCACCGAGAGCGCCGCAGCGGCGATGGCGATCCCGATGCCCGCGCAACGCGCTCGCGCCGTGATGCCCGGTGCGAGCGTCGCGATCCCCAGCGCGCAAAAGATCGTCACCGAGCACGCCATCGGCACCATGGCGCCCGTCATGGTGCGTCCGTGGACGAACCACGCAGGCGTCGTCGCCAGGATCGCGACGCCGTACACCGCCGCGCGCCTCTCCACGGTACGCGCAAGAAACATGTAGAGCGCAATCGTTCCCAGGACGGCCATGGCAGCCATCGGCAGGCGGCCCATCCAGGACGCGGTGCCCGGCGACCGAGCCGCAACGGCGAGCTCGTAGGGGACGGGCAGGGTGGGGCGCACCAGCTCCCAGGCCATGACCGCCGCCACCGCGGCGATCCCGACCAGGGCGGGCACCGCGGGGTGACCGACCCCCCACCGCGCGCGGCCCGAGGACCGTCCAGGCGCCTGCTCGACGAGGATCTCCATGGCCTAAAGGCACGCGAAACAGGGCGTTTCGGCTCACCGAAGATTCACGATCTTTTCTGAGCCGGTTCGGGGGCTCGAGCGCTACTTAATGGGCGTGGTCAGCATCGCTCGTCCTCTTTCGCTCGGCTCGCTCGGCGCACCCGCCGCGTCGGCCGGCGGAGCGATCGACTTCGAGGCGCTCTACGCGAAGCACGCGCGGTACATCGCGGGCGTCGTTCATCGGCTCATGGGAGACGACGGCGAGCTCGACGACATCGTGCAGGAGACGTTCGTCGATGCCATCGAGGGGCTGAAGCGCCTCGTCGATCCGTCCGCGACGCGCGCGTGGCTGGTCACCGTCGCGGTGCGCCGAACCCGCCGCGTCCTCGCCCGGCGTCGTCGTCGGATGATGTTCGCTTTCTGGACGGTCGACTTCTCACCGCGCGCATCCGACCCGCGCGACCGCGCTGCGGTCGACGACCTCTACGATGCGCTCGCGCGCGTGCCGGCCGACGTGCGCATCCCGTGGGTGCTGCATCGCGTCGAGCACCTGAGCCTGCCGGAGACCGCGGCCGCATGCGAGGTCTCGCTCGCGACGGTGAAGCGGCGCATCGCCGACGCCGAAGAGCGCCTCGAGCGCCGCCTCGGCGCGGTCACACCGACGAGCACGCCCACGCCCGGCAAGCCCGACCCGCGGAGCACACCATGAGCACGCGCCTCGACCAGATCATCGTGCATGCGCGCGAGCGCAGCGCCTCGACGATGGACGACGTGTGGGATCTGGATCGCTCCGAGCGGGTCAGGTCCGGCGCGCTCCGCCGGCGTGACGTGCGCTCGCGTCGCGACCGCGTCCTTCGTCGCGGCCTCCTCGTGGCGGGCGGCGCCGGCCTGCTCGTCCTCGCTCTCCTTCGCGGCGCCTCGAGCGCGCCCGCCGAACCGCAGCTCGCCTCGACCGCCTCGCCGACGCCGGCCCCCACCGCCGAGCAGCTCGCCTCCCGCACCCTGACCGACGCCGACGCCGGCTACGCGCGCGACTGACGAAGAGGAAGAGACCGCGGAGGCACGAAGATACGGAGGCGAGACGGAGAGCAGATTTGGCTGCCGATCTCGATCTCGAGCGTGAGCGCCCCAGCAGAGAGGGCGTTCACGAAGCGACTGGCTCGGGCGCGTGTCTCGAGCCAAAAAATCTCCGTGGTCATCTCCGTCCCTCCGCGCCTCCGCGGTCTCTGGCCACGTCAGTGCTTGCGGCCGACTTCGGTGCGCTCGAGGCCGAGCTCCATGTCGGCGAGGACGCGCTTGGCGGCGTTGTGGCCGGCCACGCCGAAGACGCCGCCGGCCGGTGCGCAGCCCGCGCCGCACGCGTAGAGGCCGCCGATGGGCGTCGTGACCGCCAGGCGATCGGCGAAGATCCGAGAGTCGTCGACGTGATGGAGGTGGCCCCGCGTCACGCCGAAGTGCGATTCGAGCTTCTTCGGCGAAAGCGCGAACACGTCGACGACGAGCGCGCTCGTCCCCGGCGCGAAGGCATCGACGACGCCCAGCACGTTGCGCAGCCAGCGCTCCTCTTCGGCGGCCCAGGTGGTCCCCGCGAGCTCGTATGGCGCCCACGGCACGAGCAAGGACGCGTGATGACGGCCCTCCGCATCGCGCAGCGACGGATCGCTCGCCGTCGGCAACACCATCTCGATCGGCGGCAACGACGCGAGCTGCCCCGCCTCGGCCTCGGCGAACGCCGTCGCGAGCGAGCCCACCGCGTCATGACCGGCGCCCGGCACGAGATGGATCGTCGCGCCGTGCTGTCCGCGCTCTTCGGGCAACGACACGAACCGCGGCAGCGCGGAGAGCGCCAGGTTGATCTTCGCCATCGTGCCGGTCCGCGCGAAGCCGTCGATGCGTCGCTGGTACTCGACGGGCAGATGCGCGTCGCCGATCAACGCGCGCAAACGCGTGGGATCGGCGCTCGACACCACCGTCGTCGCGCGCAGCTCGGTCCCGTCGGCGAGCATCACGCCTGCCGCGGTGTTGCCCTCGACGACCACGCTCGTCGCGCTCGAGCCCGTCGCGATGGTCGCTCCCGCCGCCTGCGCAGCGTCGGCGAGCACGCGCACCAGGGCGCCGAGGCCTCCCGCCGCCACGCCATCACCGCCGCCCGCGATGCTCTGCGCGGCATGGCGGACGAGGAGCGCCGCGCCCGTGCCCGGCGTCGACCAGGAGCCGAACGTACCGGTGAGCGCATCGGATGCGATCGCCGCCTTCACGAGATCGCTCTTCACTTCGAAGCGATCGACGTAGGCTCCGATGCTGCCGCGACAGAGCGCGACGAACGCATCGCGCCGTGATGCACGCACGAAGCGATCGCCCGTCGCCTCGACGTCGAGCGCGCCCGCGAGCCACGCGGGCGCGAGATCGGCGACGATCTCGTCGAGCTCCGCGTGCATCGCGGCGAGCGCGGGGCCGTCGTTGCCCGCCGCCTCGCGAAACGCCGCATGCCCCGCGCCGGCGAGCAAGTACGTGCCCGGCGAGGTGGTCGGCACGAACGCCGCGGGATCACGCGGACGCGTAGGCAGCGTGAGCGCGAGCAAGCGCAGGAGGTCCGACGGAACGAAGCCGAGCCGGTGCCTCCCCGTCGACGCGCCGAGACGAGGCGCGGCGGCGAACGGGAACTCGGTGCGGTATCCGCCGCCGATCGCCGCGCGGTCCTCGAGCACGTGCACGCGCAATCCGGCGCGCGCGAGCACGAGCGCGCAGACGAGGCCATTCTCCCCAGCGCCGACAATGATGACGTCGAGCTCGTCCATCGGTCTCCGCTTCTACCACGGCGCTGCCGTGCGGGCGCCGGGCGCGACGCGACCCGCTCAGCGACAGCGTCCGCCGGGAATCCTTGAGTTTTCGGGCGAGGTCCCCTAAGAGACCGGCACCTCGTTACCCCCCGGAGAAGCCCCATGGCCGTCGAACGCACGCTCTGCATCATCAAGCCGGACGCCGTCGAGAAGAAGCGCGCAGGCGCCATCCTCGCGATGCTCGAAGAAGCTGGCTTCACCATCGTCGCGTGCAAGAAGATGGCGCTCTCGAAGCCGGTCGCCGAGGGCTTCTACGCGGTCCACAAGGCGCGTCCCTTCTTCGGTGAGCTCGTCGAGTTCATGACGCGCTCGCCCGTCTTCGTCGTCGTGCTCGAGCGCGAGGACGCGGTCGCCAAGTACCGCCAGGTCATGGGCGCCACCGATCCGGCGAAGGCCGATGCGGGCACCATCCGCAAGGCGCACGGCGGCAGCGTCGGCGAGAACGCCGTCCACGGCTCCGACTCGCTCGACAACGCCAAGATCGAGATCGGCTACTTCTTCGCCGCGAGCAAGGTCGCGCCCCAGGCCAACGCCGGCTGACCGGCATGGCCGACCCGTCCGTCTCCGAGGATCAGGGCCTCGTCGAAGCCGCCTTCGCGGATCGCACGAGGCTGAAGGACGCCGCACACGTGGCGGCCGTGGAGCGAACCCTCGCGAGGCTCGATCGGGGTGAGCTTCGCGTGGCCTCTCCGCCTTCGATCGAGGACGGCGAGTGGACCACGCACTCGTGGATCAAGCAGGCCATCCTCCTCTACTTCGCGATCCGCGGAATGGAGACGCTCTCGGTCGGGCCGTTCGAGTTCCACGACAAGATCCCGCTGAAGAAAGGGCTCGCCGCGCAGAACGTGCGCGTCGTGCCGCCGGGCGTCGTCCGCTACGGCGCGTTCTGCGAGCCCGGTGTCATCGTGATGCCGGGATACGTGAACATCGGCGCGCGCGTCGGCGCGGGGTCGATGGTCGACACGTGGGCCACCGTCGGCTCGTGCGCGCAGATCGGCAAGGACTGCCATCTCTCGGGCGGCGTCGGCATCGGCGGCGTGCTCGAGCCGCCGGGAGCGCGTCCCGTCATCGTGGAGGACGGCGCCTTCATCGGCTCGCGCGTGGTGATCGTCGAGGGCGTCCACGTCGGCAAGGAGGCGGTCATCGGCACCGGCGTGGTCCTCACGTCGTCGACGGCCATCCTCGACGTCAGCGGATCCGAGGTGGTGGAGCATCGCGGACGCATCCCCGCGCGCTCGGTGGTCATTCCGGGCATGCGCACGAAGAAGTTCCCCGCCGGCGAGTTCGGCGTCCCCTGTGCGCTGATCATCGGCAAGCGCACCGCCAGCACGGATCGTAAAGTGAGCCTCAACGACGCGCTTCGCGACTTCGCCGTTCCCGTCTGAACCAGCTCGGAATCCCGGGGAATCGATCCATGTCGCTCCTCACGCAGACGCTCACCACCCGGACGCCGACCGCGGTCGCGCTCGAGGAGACGCTCTTGTGGCTCTGCTCGGTGCCGTCGCCCATCGGCGAGGAGAAGGCGCTGTGCGACGCCTTGTCGGAGCGCCTCGCGCGGTTGCCGCTCCCCTCGAAGATCCGTCGCTACGGTGACTCGATCGTGGTGCCGCTGGTCCGCAAGCGCGAGCGCGGCCGAAAGCACATCGTGCTCGCCGGTCACCTCGACACGGTGCGCACCGAGAACGGCCCCGCGAAGATCGACGGCGGTCGCTGCTTCGGCGCCGGCTCCGCCGACATGAAGGCCGGGCTCGCGGTGATGATCGTCACGGCAGAGACGCTCGGCGAGCTCTCGGGGTGCGACTGCACGCTCGTCTTCTACGCGCGTGAAGAGGGACCCTACGCCGAGAACGAGCTCGGCCCCGTGCTCGCGCAGGACGATGACCTCCGCACCGCCGATCTCGCGGTCTGCCTCGAGCCTTCCGACAACCGACTCCATCTCGGCTGCTGCGGCTCCATCCACGCCACGGTGACGTTCGAGGGCAAGACCGGCCACAGCGCGCGTCCGTGGGAAGGCGAGAACGCCATCACCAAGGCGGCGGGCCTGCTCGATCGCCTCGCGGTCCTCGCGCCGATCGAGCACTCCATCGACGGCCTCCTCTATCGAACCACCACCACCGTGACCTCCGCCGTCGGCGGCCGCGGGCGCAACGTCGTCCCCGATGCGTTCACGCTCAACCTCAATCATCGCTTCGCGCCGGACACCACGCTCGACCAGGCCCAGGCCGACGTGCGCGCGCTCGTGGGTGAAGGCGCGCGTGTGGAGTTCACCGATCTCTCACCGGCGGCGCTGCCGAACGCGGCGCATCCGCTCGTGAAGAAGCTCGTCGCCGCCGGCGTTCGGGGGATCGAACCGAAGCAGGCCTGGACCGACGTGGCTCGGTTCTCGGCGCTCGGTATCGCCGCCGTGAACTTCGGACCTGGCGAGAACGCTCAGGCGCATCAGAAGAACGAGTCGACCGACCTCGGGCTCCTCTTCCAGGGATATCGCATTCTTTTCAGCTGGCTCTGCGCGGTCGACAGCGACGCGTAAGACCGACCCGGGACGTTTTCGGTAATCGCTTCGCGAAGCGCCGCTGTTAACTGTCGACGGAAACGCTCTTCCTGTTAGCCTCCGGCGGTCATGACGACCATTTCCCGGGGAATCAGCCTTGTTTCTGCCCTCTCGCTCGTGGCGGTCATCCCGCTCGTTTCGGGTTGTGGCCTCTTCAAGAAGAAGGGAGACGACGGCGACGCTTCGGCCGAAGCTGCCGTCGCCGAGGTCGCCGAGGCGGCACCGCCGCCCGCCGCGACTCCGGCCGCGACCAACGAGAACGACGTCTCCCGCTTCCCCGACGAGAAGAAGATCGAGAACGTCGCCGCCACGCTCCTGCGTCCCACGAACGTGCGCGAGATCCCCGGCATCGGCAAGGTCGTCGCCGCGCTCGCCAAGGGCGGCACGGTGACGGAGATCGCGTCGCGCTCCACGTTCTTCCTGGTGGTCTTCACCAACCCCGCGGACCAGAAGCAGCTCATGGGCTGGATCTCGCAGGACTCCTTCACCGCGCCGGTCGCCATCACGGCGAAGCCGCTCGCGTGCACGCTGCCGGAGACCGCGCTCATCAGCGACGCGCCGTTCTGCGGCAAGGTCTGCGTGAACGACGTCGACTGTCCGAGCGGCCAGGCCTGCAAGGGTCACGCGAACAAGTTCGACAAGGCGAAGCTGGGCGACGCCGTCGGCGTCTGCACCATCTTCACGCCTCCCACGGCGGCAGTCGCCACGAACGCTCCCGCGAATCTCGGTCGCCTCCCGACCTCGGTCGCGCTCACCATCCCGCAGCCCGCGGCGAACGTGAACGTCGTCGCGCCGATCACCGGCAAGTGTCCGCCGACCGGCTTCGTGCTGGTCGCGAAGGACAACCAGTGTCACCGCTCGGGTTGCAGCCTCAACACCTGCGGCGCCGGCCAGTTCTGCGTGCCGTGCGGCGGCAGCAACGTGTGCACGCCCAACAAAGATTTCTGCAAGTGAGCCACACGATGCGTAGCCGGTCTCTACTCGCGCCCGCCGCACCGGCGATGGCGCTGCTCCTCGCATGCGTCGTCGTCAGCGGCTGCAAGTTCCTCAAGAAGAACGCCGACGGCGGCGCCGACGAGGACGCGGCGACGGTCACCGTCACCGG
>JAYTZB010000254.1:0-4982 GCA_043742085.1 Polyangiaceae bacterium | reverse complement strand
CTCTACGGCCATTCGCTGCTCTTCCTGGCCGCCAAGCGCGCGAGCAAGGAGCGCCTCCGCGCCATCGCCGGCATGGCCGAGGAATTCGCCGACCGCGGCGCGCCCGGCGCGGAGATGGTGGCGTTCGAAAAGCGCTTGTTTACAGCGCTCGCAGAGGCCACCGACAACCGGTTCTACATCCTGGAGACGAGCTGGTGGTTCAAGCTCACGGACGGGCATCCCGAGCGTCCGCCGGCCTTCACCGACGTGCAACGCCAGGAGTTCTACCGTCAGCTCGCGCGGCGCCTCGTCGACGATCGTGACGCGGCACGCTTCTATCTCGACTCACTGTCCCCGCTCCTCGATATGCTCGGCACGTTCGTGCTCATGGGCGGGTCGACCGCGCGCTAGCGACAGATGCGCGCGCGTCTTTGGTTGACAGGATCGACCCCGACCAGGCAACGATCGCGAATCGCGTTCTGCGAAGGAGACGACCATGGCGGCTAAGAAGAAGAAGGCGGCGGCGAAGAAGTCGGGCGGCTCGAAGAAGCCCGCGGCGGCGGCGAAGAAGCCCGCAGCAGCGAAGAAGAGCGGCGGCGCGGCCAAGAAGCCCGCAGCAGCGAAGAAGCCGGCAGCGGCGAAGAAGCCGGCAGCGGCGAAGAAGCCGGCGGCCCCGAAGGCAGCGGCAGCGCCGGTGAAGACCATCGCGAAGAAGCTCGGCGCGAAGGCGCGCGAGATCGTCGACGCGGGTGTCGACCTCGTCAACAAGGCGCGCGGCGGCAAGAGCAGCAAGAGCGACGACGGCGAGGAGTAATCCACGCGGGTAGGAGCGGCACGGTGACGAGGCACCTCGACCGAGGAGCCTCGCGCCGTGCCGGCCGAACCGCCGTCGTGGAAGCCGGCTCTGTGCAGTGAGAGAAGAATCTTCCTGCAAGCCTGGAATGCTTGATGCGCTGCGCGATCGACCTCGACAAGCAGGGAATCGCGCGTCAAATCAGCCGGGTCGAGAACAGAGGAGCCGGGGAGATTTGCTGCCGTTTGCGCGCAAGAAGAGGACGAGCCCGAACGACGAGGTAGAGCTCGGTGAGGACGACTTCGAGCTCGTGGAGCTCGTCGAAGTCGCCGCTATCGCCGATGTTGCCGATGTCGTGGACGTCCTCGACGACGACGTCGCGCTCCTTCCGGCACCCGCGAGGCTTCCCGCCAACGTGGTGGCCGCGAGCCCGCGCCGCGCGGACCAGGCGAAGACGGTGCAGCGCGCGTCGCGTCCGCGGACCATCGTGCCCGTGTCGCGTCGCATCCTCGACGAGAACGTCGAGGAGGACGTCGCCGGTCAGTGCCTCGCGTCGATCGCGGCCGAGACGTCGCGTGACGCGGTCGACGCCAGTCATTCTTCCTCGCAGATCCGCGCGGCCCTTGCCCGACCGCAGACAACGGCTCCGCGAAGCGTCGCGAGCGCGACCGCGAGCGCGACCGCGCCGGCATTGCCGACCGGGTCGACGACCGGATCGATGGCGCGGCTACCGACGGTGAACGCGCCGCCTTTCCTGCGCACGACGACGAGCACCGTTCCTCTTCGTGGCTACAACGACGCGCCTGGCCTGCGCGATTCGTCGCCTCCGCCCGCGTTCGTTCGACGCTCGAGCCCGGTCCTGCCCGCAGCGGTTCCCGCGGCTGCGCCGTCGTCGTACGTCGCGGCCGTGGCCGCGTCGGGCGCAGCGAGCGCGTCGGGCGCAGCGAGCGCGTACGGCTCGGTGGCCCCCGTCAGCATGCCGATGACCCAGCGGCACGAGCCGACCGTCATCGTCGTGCGCGAACGTCCGCGTGCCGCGTGGATCATCGCCGCTGCCGCGATGGGCGCCCTCGGTGCGATCGGCGCCATGCGGCTCGTCGCGCCGCCCGCTTCCGCCGCGCTCGAGGGGCGCGCCGCGGCCGTCGCCGCACCGCAGGCTGCGCCGGTCCTTCCTCCGCTCGCTCCGCTCACCGTGGTCGCACCGACGACGGCGACGCTCGCGCCAGCGGCGTCCGCCTCGGCGCTCGCGGCTGGCGTTGCCGCTGCTGCGGTCGCGCCTGCGGCTTCGGCCGCTAGCCTGCCTCCCGCGATCGTCCACTTCGGCGACGACGAAGGCGTCGCGATCAAGTCGCCTGCGCGCCGCCCGAGCGCGTCGCCGGCCGCCGCTTCGGCGCCGGCCGCCCCGGGTGGCGCTCTTGCGCCGGTCGCGCCGAGCGTTCGCTCCACCGGTCCTCGCGCGCCTTCGATGGGGCCCGCGCTTCCCGATGGCAGCTTTGGTCTCGGACGCAGCGACACGGCGGCCGGCGCCGCGAGCGCGAACGCCCTTTCGCCCGCGCCCGCGCTCGTGCTCGCGCTCACGGCATCCGCCGCACCGGAGCCGCCGCGCAAGCGTGCGCTCACGCCGGAGCAGCAGCTCGCGGCCGCCCAGCTCAAAGCGTCGATGAAGTAGCGGCGTCCGCGTCCTGGCGCTTGCGCTCCGGGAGCATCAGCACCGCGTAGAGCGCGGCCGCGCCGCCGGCTCCGACGAACCACGCGTAGTCGTAGAGGACGGCGAGCGGCTTCACCACGAGGCCGATCCACGCGAGCGCGCAGCCGAACAGGGTCGCGGCGATCGCGGCGCCGTTGAAGCCAGCACCTCCGTACGCGTACGCCCCATCGCGCCGGTAGAGATCGGCGAGCCGCAGGCGCTTGCGCCGGATGAACCAGTAGTCGGCCACGAGCACACCGGCGATCGAGCCGAGCCCACCGGAGTAGCCGAGGAGCCACTTGAAGATGTAGCCGCTCGGATCGGCGATGAGCTTCCAGGGCAGCATCATGGCGCCGACGATGCCCGTGATGAGGCCGCCGGTCTTGAAGCTGATCTTCCCGGGCTTGAGGTTCGCGAAGTCGTTGGCCGGCGAGACCACGTTCGCGGCGATGTTCACGCCGAGCGTGGCGACCACGATGGTGAACATCGAGATGGCGACGAGCAGCCGCGACGGAAAGAGACCGACCAGCTCGACCGGATCCCAGATGGGCCGCCCGTAGATCTCCGACGACGCGCTGGTGATCACGATGCCCATGAGCGCGAAGACCGTCATCGTGGTGGGGAGCGCCACCACCTGCCCGATCGCCTGCTCCCTCTGGGAGCGACCGAAGCGCGTGAAGTCCGGCATGTTGAGCGAGAGGGTCGACCAGAAGCCGATCATCGCCGTCACGCTCGGCACGAACACCGGCCAGAACGCGCCGAACGAGTGGAATTTCCCCTCGTCGCGCATGACGGCGCCGAGACCGTGCGCGCGCCAGATCGCCCACGCGACCAGCGCCGCCGTCATCACGAGCACGTAGGGGGCGGCGATGTTCTCGAACCGTCGCACGAGATCCATGCCCCGGTACACGATGAGGATGTTGAGGCCCCAGAACAGCGCGAAGCTGATCCACTCGGTGGGGTAGTGCCCGCCGAACGCCCAGCTCGACGACGGGTCGCTCATCGGACCGAGCAGGGTCGGCCATCCGCTCCAGAGCGACTTGAAGAACGTCTGCAGGGCCTGCCCGCCGATCCAGCAGTTGATGCCGAACCAGCCGCACGCGACGAGCGCGCGCATGACGGCCGGGATGTTCGCGCCGAAGACGCCGTAGCTCGCGCGCGCGAAGACGGGGAAGGGGATCCCGTATTTCGTGCCGGGATGCGAGTTGGCGAGGATCGGCAGGAGCACGATGGTGTTGCCGACGAGGATGGTCAGCAGCGCCTGCCACCAGTTCATGCCGGCGCTGATGAGGCCCGAGGCCAGCAGATACGTCGGGATGCAGTGGGCCATCGAGATCCACAGCGCCGCGAACGTGTAGGTGCCCCAGTTGCGCTTCGCGATCTGGGTGGGCGCGAGGTCCTCGTTGAAGAGCGCCGAGTCCTTGGAGATCGCGACCGCGGCGTCCTCCGAGAGCTCCACACGTCCGTCCGGCCGCTCGATCTGTTCGTCCGTCCGGGTCATGCCGCCCGGATTACACCGTTACGCGGTCTCGCGCAAAGGCCCGGCAAAGCGCTGGCGTCGAGCGTGGCTCAGCGCCCGCCCGCGCCCGCGTAGACGTGCACGATGAGCGCCGATCGGCTCGGGACCTGCGCCTTCACGAGGATCGCCGTCACGTGTGCTTCGACGGTGCGCTCGGCGACGCCCAGCTCGGCGGCGATGGTGGCGTTCGAAGACCCGCGCGCGACCCGCTCGAGCACGCGCGTCTGCGCCGGCGTCAGATTGAAGCGACGCGCGGCCTCGGCGAGCGCGCGAGGCGTGCCGTCGACCAGCTCGACGACGAGGTGGCCGCGGTCCGTGCCGTCGCCGTCACGCAAGGGCGTGACCTTGAAGCGCGGCGCGACGTCCCCGGCGACGCAGGCCGCGAGGACGGCGCGGGTGCTCGTACGATCGGCGTCGAAGCGTGCGGCGCCGGCCGTGTTGGCATGCGCGATCTGGCCGCCAGGGTCGAGGAGCCAGGCCCGTCCGTTGATCTGCTCGAGCGCCGCGTCCATCGCGCGACCCGCGACCGCCGCCTCGGCGACGATGCGCTCGAAGGCGAGCCGCCTGCGGAACGCCGGCAGGGCTCGGGCGAGGAGATCGCGCTGGCGGTCATCGGTATCCGCCGACTGGACGATGCCCAGCCACGCAAGGAGACTCGGACCATCGCAGACGAGCGCGCGCATGGTGTCGAAGCCTGCAGCGCCGATGCGCCGGAAGACGTGCTCCTGGACCGCGATCACGCGACCCTCGGTGAGCTGTGCGACCTCGCTGTAGCGGAGGACGCGATCGCGCTGCGCGGGCTCCGGGGTGATCGAGTTGTAGACGCCCCACGCCGTGCCGCGGCCGATCAGCAGCTCGTCGAGGGCGCTGCGCCACGTCCCCGGTGCCACGGATACGACGGCTTCGCGATCGGTCATGAGATCGTCGCCGGTGGGCCGCTGCTTGAGGCTGTAGAGAACGACCTTGTCGGTGTCGACGAGGTCGCGGAGCGCCTCGAGAGCGAC
>JAYTZB010000253.1:0-1909 GCA_043742085.1 Polyangiaceae bacterium | reverse complement strand
CGCGTCGGCGCGCGAGTGGCGACGTTCTGCGGGTTCGGGGCACCGATGCCGAAGCCGTACGAGCGCATGCTGCGTGAGGAGCGCGGTGGGGGGGTCCTCGAGGTCTGGACGAAGATGGATGCCAAGTGATGCCTTTGGCGCGGAGGCGTTTCCTTACCGCCGTTCCACTACGACGTACTGTCGTTCATCGTCGCGGCGCTCTACGTGGCTATGCCGTTTCGCCCTCCGGAGCAATCACTCATGGTGATGTGCCGATCCGATGGGGCGACGCGCTGTGGCGCGGCTCGTGCAACCGAACCGGGTGTCGCGCAGACGCGCTCGTGTCGGCGAGCGTTGAACGAAGGAGCATCATGAGTGCGGCGCAACAACGGCAGCATGTTCTGTCGGAGAACGATTTGCCGGCGGCGGAGCCGGCTCTGGTCGAGGAGGCCTACGATTTCTACGGTGCGATTCGAGGCTACCTCGACGTCGCGGCGCGCGTTGCCGACATCGAGCCCTTCGTCCAAACGATCCTGAGCCAGCCGAGGAACGAGATCATCGTCAACTTCCCGGTGCGCATGGACAGCGGCGAAGTGAGGCTCTTCAAGGGTTATCGCGTCCAGCACAACGACTTGCTCGGCCCGTTCAAGGGCGGGATGCGATTCCATCCGTCGGTCACGCTCGATGGCGTCAATGCTCTCGCTGCGATGATGACGTGGAAGTGCGCACTGATGGGGCTGCCGTACCATTCGGGCTACTTGTTCAACGCTGAAGGCTTCAAATGCCCACAAGCTTCAGGACCACGTGAGGCAGCGTGGGTCCATTGCGGGTTACGCCGCTGGAACGAGGATCAGTCGCGAGCAGTTCTTCGCAACGAAAGAGGCACGTGCTCGCCAACTCGGGCGGCGTCACGGTCAGCTACTACGAATGGGTGCAGAACAAGCACTCCGAGAGCTGGACCGAGGACGAGGTCGAAGCGAAGCTAGCGAGCCCGATGTAGCGCGCCTACCGGGAGGTCAGCGAGCTCGCGCGCGCGAAGAAGGTCGACAGGCGAGTCGCTGCATACGCGCTCGCCTTGCGACGCATCAACGCCGTCTACCTCGAACGCGAGATCTTCCCGTGACGGGATGGTGGAGCCAGCACCCGACCACGAGAAAGAGGCGACGATGAAGAAGAATGGTGCGCAGTCACTGGCAAGGTTGATGCCCTCGTTCGAGGCGAGCTCCCTCGCGGCTACCATCGACACGATGACCGACGCGCAGATCGATGCGCTGCTGCCGCCGGCGGCGCGTCGTGTGTCGCGCGTCTACTGGACGCCGGTGCGGGTTGCGCGTCGTGCTGCGCTGATCTTCGACGCGCTCGGGGTCGCCCGAGTCCTCGACGTCGGCTCGGGCGCCGGCAAGTTCTGCGTCGTGGCCGGCGCACGTGTGCCACGCATTTCCTTCGTCGGCGTCGAGCATCGCCCGCACCTTGTGGCCGCAGCGCAGTCGCTTGCCGCTGCCGTCGGGAGCACGAACGTCACGTTCCTGGTCAGTGACGCGACGTCGGTGCCGTTCCCGGGCTTCGACGGCTTCTACGTCTTCAACTCGTTCGCGGAGAACTCCTTCGTCGCCGACGAACAGCTTGACCAGACCGTCGAGCTCTCGCGCGTCCGGCGCATCGACGACGTCATGCGAGTGGAGCGATGGCTCGCAGCGCGACCGGTCGGCAATGTGCTTTTGACGTATCACGGGCTCGGCGGTCCGATACCAGGATGCTACGAGCGCGTTCACGTGGAGGCGGCCGGGTCATCGTGGCTTTGTGCTTGGCGAAAAAGCGCGAATGGCACCAGGGACAGGTACTGGATCGAGGACGGCGAGGATGTCACCCTTGCGACCCTGGAGAAGGTGGTGCGTCACCTCTTGCCAGATCCTGACGACGAACCGTGACC
>JAYTZB010000252.1:0-3661 GCA_043742085.1 Polyangiaceae bacterium | reverse complement strand
AAGAACCCGAAGCCGCCGAGCGCCACGACGCCGATGCCAGCCCCGACCACCGTGGCGACAGGTAGCGTCGAACCGGTCTCGGGGGCGCGCGGCGGGCCGACGGTCGGCGGGGGCGGGGGCGGGTCAGCGTCACTGACGGTGATCCTGAAAATACGGTTCTTCTCTCCCTCCGCGACGAGCACGCGTTGCTCGAGCACGGGCCCGTGGGACGGCTCGAAGCGCAGCACGTGCTCGCCCGGGTTGAGCTCGATGGGGCGACCGTCGAGTCGCTCCACGGTCGCCTGGCCGTCGACCAGGACGCGGACGTCGGGGACGTCGCGACCGTCCGGCGTTCGAGCCTCGAAGACGAGCCCCGGCATCGCACGCTCGACGTCGGTGAGCCACGGAACGCACTCGTCCTGGACGACCTTCGGGCAGGGATCGCGCGAGCACACGAGGAGCCTCTCCCGGGCACCTCTTAGATCGCCCACGCTGCGGAGGCGCTGCGCTTCCGCATGGGCTGCCGCGCATGCCGCCTTCGTGGGCGGCGCCGCAAGCAACCTCGGCGCGACGAAGAAGCCAGAGAGCGCGACGAGCGCGACGCGCGTGAGGCGGGTCGCGGAAGGAATCACAGGCACTCTGGCTTCATCACGTGGATGCCTTTCGCGTCCACCACGTAAGGAGGACTGCACCGATCGCTCTTCGCCGTGCGCGCCGGTGCAGGCGTTCGCGACGGCATTCGCGATCGAGCGGCTGCGGGAGAGGTCCCGGCAGCCGCAGGTTTGTCGGCGCCGACGTCGACGGGGGTGACCGGCGGATCGTTCGCTGGCGGTGGTGTGGGGGTGACGCCGGGGCCGGAGCTGCGGACGCTCTCGACCGACGCGCTCGGCGGTGTGGCACGGCCTCCGCTCTCGACCGTCCGGTCGCGTCCGCGAAGCGCGCTGCGGGCCGCGAGCGTCGCAAGCGCAGCAACGGCCAGACCTCCGAGCAAGCGAAGCCTCCATGAAGCGGAGCGTCGCGTGGTGACGGGCGGCTCGGCGACGACCGGTGCGGGAAGGGTAGCTTCGATCGCTTCGATCGCCGCTACCTCCGCGGCGCGCGCCCGGAGCACGTCGCCGGACATCTCCTCTACCCACGTCGCGACGGCGCGCGGCGTGGCGACCACGATCGCTGCCTGCAGCGCGTCGGCCATCGCTTCCGCCGTCGCGAATCGCTTGTCGCGATCGCGCGACAACGAGCGCAAGATCGCCGCGTCGAGCGCCGGCGGCACGCCAGCGGCGAGCGCGCTTGGTGCCTCGGGGTCGACCTCGAGGATCCGCATCATCGAGGCCGGCGGCGAGTCGGCGGCGAATAGCCTCTTCGAGCAGAGAAGCTCCCACAGCACGATACCGGCGGCGAAGACGTCGCAGCGGCGATCGACGGCCTCGCCACGGAGCTGTTCGGGGGCCATGTACGCGGCCTTGCCCTTCACGTCTCCTACGGTGGTGGTCTGCGCGCTACCCACTGCCTTCGCGATACCGAAGTCGACGACGCGCGCGATGCCGTCGGCCCCGACGATGACGTTCTGCGGGCTCACGTCGCGGTGAACGAGGCGCAGCGGTTCGCCGTCCGCACCCGCCGCCTCGTGCGCAGCGTGGAGCCCTCGCAGCACGTCGACCGCGATGGCGACCGCCACCGCAGGGCTCACGGGCTCCGCGCGCTCGATGGCATCGCGCCGGAGCCGAGACAAGGAGATGCCGGCGACGTACTCCATGACGAGGCAGAGCTCGTCTGCGCGGTCGACGACGTCGATCACCGGCACGACGTTGGGGTGCCGGATCCGAGCCGCGACGCGCGCTTCGTCGAGGAGCATGGCGCGAAACTGCGCGTCCTTGGCGAGCTCCGCATGGAGCCGCTTGACGGCGACCACACGGCTGAACCCACCCGAGCCGCGGACCCGCGCGAAGTAGACCGAGGCCGTGCCGCCCGACGCGATCTCGCCATGAAGCGCGTAGCGGTCGACCGTCGCCATCGCGGCAAGACTAGCGGATAAGCCGCCAATCGTGACGACCGTGATGTGTCGGGACCGACGCGTCTCGTTCGCGCCGCCGCTGACGACTCACTCGATGACGTCGAACGTCGCCTCGATGCGGCGCATGACGGCGTAGGTGCTGTCGGTCACGTAGCCGGAAAAGCTCCCGGTGAAGGGTCCACCGGCGCCGCTGGGCGCCTTGGTGATGGTCAGGCCGCAGCCCCCTCCGTCCGTGGCCGGGCTCAGCGCACGCGATACGCCCGCGCCGTTCGAGTCGAGGAACAGCACGCTACCGCCGCTCGCGCAGCCGCTTCCGGCCGCCTTGCCGCTGACGAGGAAGGTGCTCCCCGCTCTCACGCCCGGACCCTCGACGGCGACGTAGGCCGAGACGGTGCCGTCGGCGCTCGACTGCACGGACGTGACGTGGGCCTCCATGACGCTGCCGTCGACGGTCACCGCCGCGACGGAGCCCGTGGCCGCGGCGTCGTTCGTGCCGCTGTCGGTCTGGCCGGGCAACACGTTCGGGTCGAGGTTACCGCCATCGGCGCCGGGCGCTCCACCATCGGCAGCGTCACCACACGTACCGTTCGTCCCGTCCGCAGCGCCGCTTGCCGCTACCGCCGACGACGCGATGGACTTCGTCGACTTCGGCACCGTCACCGTGAGCGGGGCGAGGTCGAACGTCTTGCTGAAGAGGGGGATGTCGAGGACGATCGAGCCCTTCAGGATGATCGTCCCTTGCGTCTCGGTGGTCCCGGCGAAGGTGGCCTCGCCGCCGTGCGTCGACACGCAGCCGCCGTGGAACGACGACGTGATCTGCGAGCCGGCGACGACGGTCAGCGAGAGGTGACCGGGCACGGTGCCGAGCGGAATGTCGGGGAGCTTCGTCTCCGGGATGCCGGCCGTCACCAGCGCCGGGTCGCCATCGAGCAAGAAGCCGTCGAAAGCCGCGCTGCCCACGACGGGGATGTCGACGTTCTTCACACCGGGCAGATCGCCGTCGAAGTGCACGGTGCCGGCATCGACCTTGAGATGGCCTTCC
Organism: Polyangiaceae bacterium; assembly: GCA_043742085.1. Taxonomy (GTDB): domain Bacteria; phylum Myxococcota_A; class Polyangia; order Polyangiales; family Polyangiaceae; genus Labilithrix. The sequence continues at coordinate 629 of JAYTZB010000252.1, read as the reverse complement.
ATCTTCACGTGCATGTCGAGCTTGTAGGTACCGGCGCCAGCCTTCCCGGTGAGCTTGCCAGCGCTCACGGACCCGGTCGTCTCCACGATCCGCGCGCCGGCGGCGGAGAGCTTCAGCGAGACCTGCGCGGGGCTCGCGGCCGAGGGCCGCGGGCCGGTGTCGTACGAGAAGCCAGGGAGGACGTCCGCTTCGGCGTGAAACGCGACGTCGCCACCCGTCCCGCCCCCGCCCGTGTCGCCGCTCGAGGAGCAGCCGACGAGGAGCGCGCAGAAGACACCCGCGACCGACGCGAGGGAGGAGAGAGCGACTTGCTTCGGGGACATTCACGTACCTTTAGCAACGCGCATACCGACGCAGCGCTCGCGAGCTCCACCCGCAGAATCCCCGCCGATCGGCCGGTTGATGCCCGTCGAGGCCCCGCATCGGGAGGCGACTCTTCCCGGCGGGAAGCAAACGTTCCCGGAGTCGCGAACTGCGGGCCGCCCGACCAGGAGAACCGCGTTCATCGCCGCGGAGAAGGCCTGGGCACCGGTAGCTGTACTCTGCAAGGTTCTCGATGTCTCGCGTAGCGGCTTCTACGCGTGGGATGAGCGTGGGCGGTCGACGCGCGCGAGCGAGGACGCGAAGCT
>JAYTZB010000251.1:0-14759 GCA_043742085.1 Polyangiaceae bacterium | reverse complement strand
TTCAGCGTGGGGCCGCAGTGGCGCACCACGAGCTTTGCGACGTCAGGGGCCGACGCGTGCTCGGCATGCGCCTCCACGTAGCGGTCGAGAGCCGCGCCTAGCTCCCGTGCGCTCGTCCATCGCAGCTCGGCGTCCCGCGCCAAGCAGCGGGCGACGATGAGGTCGAGATCGCGCGGCACGCCCGCTGCCAGCGTACGCACGCTCACGGGTTGCTCGCGCAGGCGTGTCTCGAGACACACCCGGATCGAGTCGCTTGCCGAGAAGCGGCGCTGGGTCAGGCCTTCCCAGAGCATGACGCCGACCGCGTAGAGGTCGGCCCGTCGATCGATCGCCGTGCCGAGGATCTGCTCCGGCGCCATGTATCCGAGCTTACCTTTGATGAATCCGGGCGGCGTGTCGACGAGCGAGCGTGCCGCCTTCGCGATACCGAAATCGATGAGCTTCGTCGCGCCATCCGCGGTCAGAAGCAGATTCGACGGCGACACGTCGCGGTGCACGATGCCGAGCGCCGAGCCGTCGTAGTCCGTCAGCGCATGGGCATGCTCGAGCCCCGCAAGCGCATCGCGAACGATGCGGAGCAGGACCGGGCGCGGAACGGGCTCGCCCAGTGCCGCGCAGCTACGCGCCAAGGCCGCCAGCGATCCGCCCTCGAGGTACTCGAGGACCACGACCAGCTCGCCGTCGAGCACCTCGAGCGCGAGCGTCTGGATGATGTTCGGATGCGCGAGACGTGCCGAGAGCTGCGCCTCCCAGACGAGCGCAGCTCTCTCCTCGGCCGTCTGTTGCTCCGGCTCACGCAGGCGCTTCAGGACCACGAGTTGCTCGGCGCCCGGGATACCGAGGGCCAGCGCCAGATCGATGCGGCCCATGCCGCCTCGTCCGATGCCGAGGACCGGGAGGTACCGCGGGGGGTTGGTTTGGTGCGCGCGCAAGTACGTCATCGACGGCTCCTTCGCGGCCGTGGCCCACGGCTCGAGCATCATGATTCGACGAGTGCACGCGCGGTGCCCGACTGCAAATCCCGTCCGCCGAGCCGCGGGCGCTCGGTTCCAGGGCGCCGGTGGGCAAGTTGCTCGCGAGGCGTACAGTCGAGGCGCTAAGCTCGTGACGTGACGCGAGACGAGGCGACGCGGCGAGCTCCAACCGCTGGCACTCCGCACGACGGCTACGTGCTCCTCCTCTCGCGCGACGGGCGGAACCGCGAGCTCGATGAGGAGGCGATCGCGTTACCTTCCGCCGGTGAGGTGATCGTCGGTCGCGAGGCGCCGGCCGAGATCATGATCGCGGACGACTCGGTGTCCCGGCGTCACGCGCGCATCGTCGGCGGGATGCCGCCGCAGATCGAGGACCTCGGAAGCACGAACGGCACCAAGGTCATGGGAAAGACCCTCGGCGCCGGCGAACGCGCGCCGCTGCCGCTCGGCACCGTCGTCGAGATCGGCACCGTGGTCGGCTTCGTGCAGGCCGCGGGCAAGCATGGGCGGCTCTCGGCGCGCCGCGACGGCTCGGCGACGCGTGCACCCGATACCGCCGCGCGCATGACCGTTGCCCCGCCTGCACCCGGTCCGTCCGCGCGCGGAGCGCCGGCGCGTCCTGCCGTACTGCACGACGCGGCGATGCATCGCTTGTATGCGCTCGTCGACATCATCGCTCCGAGCAAGCTGAGCGTCCTCATCTTGGGAGAGACCGGCGTGGGTAAAGATGTCTACGCCGAAGCCGTGCACGCGCGTTCGCCGCGCGCAGCAGCCGCGTTCGTACGCCTGAACTGCGCGGCGCTACCCGAGAATCTCCTCGAGGCGGAGCTCTTCGGCTACGAGCGCGGCGCCTTCACGGGCGCGATGCAGGCCAAGCCCGGCCTCTTCGAGGCTGCCGACGGAGGGACGGTCTTCCTCGACGAGATCGGAGAAATGCCTCTCGTGACGCAGGCGAAGCTCCTGCGCGTCCTCGAGAGTGGAGAGACGATGCGCATCGGCAGCGTCAAGCCGAAGCACGTCGACGTACGCTTCGTCTCCGCGACCAACCGCGATCTCGAGGCTCTGTCGGAGCTCGGCCAGTTCCGTTCCGACCTCTACTTTCGGCTCAACGGCGTGAGCGTGGAGCTGCCGGCGCTTCGCCAGCGCCCCGACGACGTCCTGCCGCTCGCGGGGCACTTTCTCGCCGGGACCGGCGCGCGCTCCGCGTTCTCGTCGGCGGCGATCGCCGAAATGCGCGCCTATCGATGGCCGGGAAACATCCGCGAGCTGAAGAACGTCGTCGAACGAGCCGCGCTTCTCGCGCAGGGACAGGCCATCACGCCCGAGCACCTGCTCTTCCGAGGCACGGCGCTGTCGAGGGCGGTCGCCTCTGCTCCGGCCGCGGCTGCTCCGGTCGCCTCTGCTCCGGCCGCGGCTGCCGCTCGGCCTGCCGGAGGGGCGATGCTCATACGTGACGAGTTTGCCGAGCTGGAACGGACACGGATCCTGGAGGCGATGGATCACTGTGGCGGCAACCAGAGCCGCGCTGCGAAGATGCTCGGTATCTCGCGCACCACGCTCATCAAGCGACTCGAGCATTACAAGTACATACGTCCTCGCAAGGGCCAGGACGGCGAGAGCTGAGGCGCGCGCGCGCGATCCGTCCGTCGACTCTGCGTACTCTCAGAGATGGTCGGGGATCGTTGGTTCGGGTGGAGCCGAGGGTGCAGCGGACGGCGTGACGCGAGCCGGGCCCGACGCCGACGCCGACGCCGACGGGCGCGGAGCGCGACGGCGAGCCGTCGCTGATCCGCTGGGCTCGGGCGGAACGCCCGTTGCGGCAGGTCGCGCCTCCTCATTGGCAGACGTGACCGGCAGAACGAGGACCGGCGGCGGGACGTCGGTGAACGACGTCACTCGCTCGCTCGGTGCCGCCGCCGACGGCGCGGGCGATCGACGCGCTGTCGCCGTCATGTAGATCCCGAAGCCCGCCGTGGCAGCGAGGCACGCGCCGATGATCCACCACGCTCCGCCAGCGCGCGGCGCCTTCGTGGTCGGTGGAGCGAAGACCGTGGCGGGCGGCGACATCGCGACATGCCGAGAGCCCGCCGCATCGGAGGCCATGACCGCCGTCGCCTGCGGCTGACGCGGCGGATCGATCAAGGTATCCATGACGCCCGCGCGGTCGACGCGCGTCACGTTGCCGGCCGGGACCAGGATCGCTCGCGGACCTTGCGCCGAATGCGACGAGGACGATGATGAGCTCTCGGCCCACGAGCGCGCGACGGAGCCCCCGTGCCCGCTGGGGAGGACGGCACGGCCCGTTCCGAATGGCGAGAGCGCCGCTGCCATGTCGAGTGCGCAGGCGTAGCGGTTCGCCACGTCCTTCTCGAGCGCCTTCATGATCACGTTGGCCAGCTCATACGGGAGGTCGGGCCGGACCATCTCGAACGGCAACGGTGGGTCCGCAAGAACGGCGGCCATGTAGCCCTGGTCACCTTTACCGGAGAAAGGCCAGCGGGACCCGAGCAGACGATACAGCATCACGCCGAGCGCCCAGATGTCAGCCCGGCCATCCACGCGACGGTTGCGGATCTGTTCGGGCGCCATGTACGTCGGCGTTCCGAGCGCGCCCTTCCCGTGGTTGGTGAGGTGCGACGTGGAGGTGGCCTCGACCTTGGAGATGCCGAAGTCGAGGACCTTCGCGATGCGCTCGCCTGTCTCGGTCTTGGAGAGAAAGATGTTTGCCGGCTTCAGATCGCGATGCACGATGCCGTTGTCGTGGGCCTCCTGCAGACCGAAGCACGTCTGGATGATCCAGTCGACGAGCGTCGGTAGCGGCACCGGCGCCTCGGTCGCCTCCTGGGCGAGGTCGCGCCCATCGAGCAGCTCCATGACCATGTAAGTGAGCCCGTCGGGCGTCGCATCCACGTCGTAGACGCGGACGATATGCAGTCCTCGTAGTTGGGCTGCAGCGCGCGCCTCGCGCTCGAAGCGCATGAGAAACTCCCGCTCGCGGGCAAACTCGGGCTGCAGAACCTTGATCGCGAAGGGCTGTCTGAGGCGGATGTGATCCGCCTCGAAGACGATCCCCATCCCTCCCTCGCCGAGCTGGCGAACGAGCCGGTACTTACCGTCGAGGATCGTCCCCGCGCTCGGCATCCCCTCGACGTCCACAGCTCGACGGTATCACGACGCGGAGGCCGTCCGTAGAGGCATAAAAACATCGTCCGGCCTATGCTCGGACCGCCGCAAAATGGTGGACGCCACAAGGGCGCTCGGTGAGCGCGCTGGGCTATGCTGGGAGAGGATGGTGAAATCGCGGCTGACGGTCTTGATCGGCGGCGCGGTCATCGCTCTCGCATCATCCACGAGCTGCCTCGACCCTACCGAGGTGACGCTCGACGTATCGACCAATCTCGCGTGCATCGATACCAAGGGCGCGACGTTCGCTGGAGGCGACTTCGGCGTCATCGAGACTGCCGCGCCGAACGTCACGACGAACCGCTGCGAGGGTGGCAGCATCGGCACCCTCGTCGCGACGCCGTCGAAGAAAAAGGACGTCGCCGCCGCGTTCGTGATCGTGCTGGGCGTCGACCGACCGGCTTCGGAGTGCACGGCGGCAAACCGCTATAAGGGCTGCATCGTGCAGCGTCGTTCGTTGCACTACGTCAAGCACATGCCCATCCGGCTGCCGGTCGAGATGCTCCTCGTGTGCAAGGACGTCGCGTGTGATGCGGACTCGACGTGTGCGCGCAACGGCAAGTGCGTACCGGCGGCGATCACCGACCCCGAAGCGTGCGTGAGCGCCGGCTGCTATCCCGCGGGGGACGTACCCTCGTCGTCGATGCCGGGAGGCGCAGAAGCTGGGACCGAGACCGGCCCGAACGCCGAATCAGGGACCGACGCGGACACCGGTGTGCTCGCCGACGGAGCCGCCCCCGCCGACGGAGCCGCCCCCGCCGACGGAAGCGACGCCAGTAGCGACGCGCAGTCGAGGCTCGAAGCAGGCCCGCCTGTCGTGGGTCGTCTCTACTGTCCACCCGTGCCTTTCGGCTGCGACCGTGGCGCGACCTGCTGCTGGAACAATCGTGACGGCGGCGGCGGCACGTGCTCGCCGGTCCAATGTCCGCCGACGATGTTGGTGCCAATGAAGTGCAATCAGCGCGCCGACTGTCAGGCCAACGAGGCGTGCTGCGGAAACGTCGTCTTCATCGAGAACGGAGTGGACCCTCCGACTCGCACGCTGGACTCTACGCACTGTCAGATCACGCCGAGCGTCTGTCCAGGCGTGTTCATCTGCCTCGCCGACCAGGACTGCCCGGCGGGCACCTGCGACAAGGCCACGACGCTCTTCACTCCGACCGGCATCTTCGGCGAGTGCAAGTAGCGGATCCGTAGTCCACCACGCCTCAGAATCGCAGTCCGGTGTTGATCCGGCCGGTGCCCACGTTGCCGGTGTCAGGGCCACGCTCCGTGCTCAGCGCGATGATGGTGACCGTCGCGCCTGCAGCAACGAGCCCGAGGCCGGTCCAGAACCACCACTTCTTCGTGATCGGCGCCTCGGCATCCAGCGCCAGATCTACGGTCCGCTGCTCGCCGGCGGTGACCGCCACGGAGGTGCGCGCAGGGCGGTAGCCATCGAGTGAGAGCTCGAGCTCATGACTCCCGGGCGTGACGACGAGCTCGGTTGGTACCGTCCCTTCCGGTCTCCCGTCACACGAGACCCTGGCTCCTGCCTGCATCGACCGGACCGTCACGATGGCGTGCGCGCTCCTGGACATGAGCTTCGCGTCGAAGGTGACGAGCGCCCCACCGGTAAGCGTCGCGGCGCGCTGAAACGCGAAAAAGCCCTCCTTCTCGACGAGCAGCGTGAACGTGCCGACGTTGACGCGCACCGGGGCAGGAAGCGGCGTGGTGCCGAGCATGCGCGCGTCGAGGCGTACCGTAGCCCCTGGCACGTCCGACGACACCGCGATCACGGCGACGTGCTTGCGAACGTCGATGAGGAGAATCGGCAGTCCGGGGACGCGCGCTCGTACCGCCGCGGGCGCGGTGCGTTCGAAGGTCTCCAGCGCGTCGAGCGCGGCCGCATAGTCGCCGAGCCCCTGATGCGCTCGGCCGATGTTGTAGACGAGGGCCGGGTCGGGACGGATAGCGACGGCCTCTTCGTAGGCGGCGAGCGCTTCGGCATGGCGCCCGTTGACGAGCGCGTCGTCACCCCGCCGCTTGGCTTCGATGGCGAGGTCCGGAGCAGCCGCAGGAGCGGGCGGCACGCTCTCGTCGGCCAGGGCCGCGCGTGGGATGAACGCCACCGCGACCGTCATCACGAAGGCCACAATGGTCGCCAGAGCGCGGTAACGGACCACCACCATGATGCGATGTTAGCGCGCCGACCCTGGGTCGAACGCCGGCTCGAGTGTCATCGACAAAAAGAAAACGCCCCCGGAGGAGAGGCGTCCTCCGAGGGCGGTACTGCTCACATCCCCGGGAAGGGATTCACTTCGAGTCACTCTCAGTCGTCGTCGTCTTCGTCGGGCTCGGCGTACTCGTCGACGGTGTCGTCGAAGAGCAAGTCGGAGCCGTGAAACGTCGTGTCCTGCATCAGATCGTCCAGCGAGAACCCGCACTTCATGTCGGGTCGGATCGTCTCGCGCTCGAACTCTTCGATGCTCCGGTAGCTCTTCGGAACGCCCATCTCTCAATAACCTCCGCGCAAATCACAAGGAAGCAGTGCCCAGATCTTCATGAGGAGGCGCTCGACGAGCGGCTGCGACGCTCGTCGAGTCGGATGACCGGCGCTGCGCCGGCTTGCATCGGACGCGTCCGGAAGAACGAAGCGGCCAGGATCCGATCGACGCTCGCGTCGTCGCGATCCAGAGCCACCAGCACCTTCGTCAACGCGTCCTTCATCGTCGCTCCCTCGCTCGTCGGCTCGCCGTCACCGGTCGGTGACTACGTTTGCCTACATCTGGTCACACCATACGCCACTGGTGTTGGCGGTCAAAAAAGCGCCGCTGTTTTTCCTCGCGCGTGAGCGCGCTCGCGCGCACCACCGTTGCGGCGGCATGTCCATCGGGTCTACACAGGCACTGCCGATGGCGAACGCTCCGAACCGTGCGCGCGTGACGTGCGTCGTCAATCAGAAGGGCGGCGTCGGAAAGACGACCACCGCCGTGAACCTCGCCGCGAGCGTCGCGGCCGCCGAGAAGCGCACGCTGCTCGTCGACATGGATCCGCAAGGCAACGCGAGCTCGGGCTGCGGCGTCCGCCCCGGAACGCGCGAGCGAACCATCTACGACGTGCTCATCGGCGCCGTCGGTATGGAAGAAGTGCTGGTCGAGACCGAGGTCCCGCGCCTCGTCGTCGCGCCTGCCACGCAGGACCTCGTCGCCGCCGAGATCGAGCTCGTCGACGATCCCAAGCGCGCGATGAAGCTGAAGAACGCGCTCGCCGCGGTCCTCTCGCGCTTCGATCACGTCTTCATCGACTGCCCGCCGTCGCTCGGCCTGCTCACGGTGAACGCGCTGGCGGCGGCCGACGCGGTCCTCGTGCCGCTGCAGTGCGAGTACTACGCGCTCGAGGGCCTCACGCATCTCATGGCCACCATCGATCGCGTGAAGAACGGCATGAACCCCGGCCTCGAGGTGGAAGGCGTCGTGCTCACCATGTTCGACCCGCGGAACAACCTCGCGCATCAGGTGGCCGAGGAAGTGAAGAAGCACTTCTACGTCTTCGACAGCGTCATCCCGCGCAACGTCCGGCTCTCCGAGGCGCCGTCGCACGGCAAGCCCGCGCTGCTCTACGACGTGCAGTCGAAGGGCGCGCAGGGCTACCTGTCGCTCGCGCGAGAGCTGCTGGTGAAGCACGCGAGCGCTAGCGCCGGCACGGCCACGTCGCCAGCGAAGACCAAGAAGAAGGTGGCGGGGGCGCGCTCGTGAGCACCCCGGTCAACGACCCGAAGCGCCGGGCGCTCGGTCGTGGCCTCGATGCGCTGCTGCCCGCCGCGCGCGAGCAGGCGCCCGCGCAGTACGGAGACAAGAGCGTCTTTTCGTGCGCGCTCGAGAAGCTGACGCCGCAGAAGGGGCAGCCGCGCCAGCACTTCGCGAAGGACAAGATCGACGAGCTCGCGGCATCGATCAAGGAGCACGGCCTCCTCGAGCCCATCGTGGTGCGCCGCGTTCCCGGCCAGGACAAGCTCGAGATCATCGCGGGTGAGCGTCGCTGGCGAGCGTCGCAGAAGGCCGGCCTCCGCGAGGTGCTGGTCGTCGTGAAGGACGTGAGCCCGAAGGCTGCGTTCGAGCTCGCGCTGATCGAGAACGTGCAGCGCGAGGATCTCAACCCGGTGGAGCTCGCCGAGGCGCTCGATCGCCTCGTGAAGGAGCATCACTACACGCAGGAGACGCTCGCCGAGCGGCTCGGCAAGGACCGCACGACGGTCGCCAACTCGCTGCGCCTCCTCAAGCTCCCGGCGAGCGTGCGCACGCGCGTCATCACCGGCGAGCTGAGCGAAGGGCACGCGCGCGCGCTCCTCGGCGCCCCCGATGCCAGCAAGATCGAGGAGCTCGCCGAGAAGTGCGTCCGCGGGCGGCTGAGCGTCCGCGCCGCGGAGGCGCTCGTGCGCGGCGCGAAGGCCAAGTCCGCCGCGGGCCGGCCCGGCGCCAAGGCTCCGCCGGGAAAATCCGCGTCGCTTCGTGACCTGGAGAATCGCCTTACCAAGGCCGCCGGCACCAAGGTCGTGGTCAAGGACCACGGCAACAAGGGCGAGGTGGTCATTCCTTACGAGGACCTCGACCATCTCGATCGCATCCTCGCGCGCGTCTTCAAGATGGGCTGAGGCGGCTCGCGCGGAGAGCCGCTATAAGAGGGTCGATGAGCGCGACGATCCTCGATGGGAAGAAGCTGGCCGAGTCGGTTCGCGCGGAGGTCCGCGAGGGCGTGGCGAAGTTCGCGAAGGAGCACGGCCGCGCGCCCGGCCTCGAGGTGGTGCTCGTCGGCGAGGATCCGGCGAGCCAGATCTACACGCGCAACAAGGAGAAGGCGGCGGCCGACTGCGGGATCCGCGGCAAGCTCCACGTGCTGCCGGCTGGAACCACCGAGGCCGAGCTGATGGAGCTCCTCGATCGGCTCAACACCGACGAGGAGGTCGACGGCATCCTCGTGCAGCTCCCCCTCCCCAAGCAGATCCGCGAGCAGAAGGTGCTCGATGCGATCCGCCCCGAGAAGGACGTCGACGGCTTTCATCCCGTGAACGCCGGCCTCCTGGCGTCGGGTCGACCGTCTCTCATCCCGTGCACGCCGCGCGGAAGCATGAAGCTCATCGCGCTCGCGGATCGCAAGCTCGAAGGCGCACGCGCCGTGGTGGTGGGGCGCTCCAACATCGTGGGCAAGCCGATGGGTCAGCTCCTGCTCGCCGCCAACGCCACGGTGACGATGGCTCACTCGCGAACCACCGACCTCGCCGCGGTGTGCCGCGAAGCGGATGTCCTCGTGGTGGCGGTGGGCAAGGCGGAGCTGGTGCGCGGCGACTGGATCAAGCCGGGCGCGGTGGTGATCGACGTCGGCATGAACCGCGTTCACCTCCCCGGCAGCGCGCATGGCGACACGATGAAGGCGAAGCTGGTGGGTGACGTGGCGTTCGAGGAAGCAAAGGCCGTCGCGGGCGCGATCACGCCGGTTCCGGGCGGCGTCGGCCCGATGACCATCGCGTGTCTCCTCGAGAACACGCTCATCGCCGCCCAGGCCCGCATGGCCGGCCACAACCCGGCGCCGCCCACCCGCCGCGGCCAGTAAGGGGATCGCGGCGCGGAGGTCCCCAGAGACCGCGAAGGCACGGAGAGACGGAGACGACCACGGAGATTTTTTGGTTCGAGACACGCGCGCAACACGCGGTGCCGAGAACGCACGACGGAGCGCGATCCCAAGCTTCGGGTTACGCGCTCACCCGTGTGAGCGGAGATCGGCAGCCAAATCTGCCTCCCTCTCGTCTCCGTTTCTTCGTGACTCCGCGGTCTCTGGTTCTCGTCTCGTCGTCTCGTGTCAGGTTTGTTCGTTCATGGGGCGCATGATGATGTTCACGATGCGCGAGCGGTCGCGGGGGAGGACGGCGAGGACGACCGCCTCGGCCACGTCCTCCGCGGTCGAGAAGCCCTTCATATTCGCGCCGTCGACAGCGCGCCCGTCGCCGAGCGCGAAGTGCGTCTCCACTCCGCCCGGGCACACCAGCGAGACCTTGATGTTCTTCTCGTAGAACTCGCGATCGAGGGACTGGGAGAGCGCGACCTGCGCGAACTTCGACATGCAGTAGATGCCCTCGTTAGGGTAGCCCGCGAGGCCCGCGACGCTCGACACGTTCACGATGTTGCCGCCGCCCTGCTTCAGCATGTGCGGGATGGCCTCCTTGCAGAAGAGCCACGTCGACTTTGCGTTGGTGTCCATCACCTTGTCGTAGTCGTCCTCGGTCCAGTCGAGGAACGGGCGATAGCCGCCGATGCCCGCGTTGTTCACGAGGATGTCGATGCGGCCGAGATCGGTGATGGTCTGCTTCACGCAGGCCGCGACCTCCGCGGACTTCGTGACGTCGCAGGCGAACGACTTCGCCTTGCCGCCGAGCGCCGCGATCTCGTTCTCGAGCGATTCGAGATCCTTGTGCGTCCGCGCGGTGCCGACGATGGTCGCGCCCTCCTTGGCGAGCGCGAGGCAGCTCGCGCGGCCGATCCCGCGGCTGGCTCCGGTGACGAGGGCGATCTTGTCCTTCAAGCGCATCGGTGGCTCCTTGCGAGGTTGAGGCCGCCAGCCTAACGCGAAATGCGCCGGCGTCGGACGCTGTCGACGGCGACCGCGACGAAGATGATCACGCCCGTCACGATGTACTGCACCCAGCTCGGCATGCCCATGTGGACGGCGCCGGTCCGGATGACCGTCATGAGGAGCGCGCCGAAGACCGAGCCGAGGATGCTCCCCTCCCCGCCCGCCAGCGGTGCGCCGCCGATGACGACCGCGGCGATGACGTCGAGCTCGAGGCCGTTCGAGTCCGTGGGGTCGCCGACGGTGAGCGTCGAGAACTCCATCACGCCCGCGATGCCGACCAGCATGCTCGACAGCGCGTAGACCACGATCTTCACGCGGCCCGCGTCGATGCCACACAGCCGCGCCGCCGCCTCGTTGCTGCCCACGGCGAACACGTGCCGTCCGAAGCGCGTGTAGCCGAGCATGCCGGCGACGATCGCCGCGAGCGCCACCGCGATCCAGATGCCCGGCGCGGAGAGCGACGCCTCGAGCACGCGATCGAGGCCCCTGGGGTCGCAATCGATCTTCTGCTCCGATGCCAGCCCGATCGCGCTGCCTCGCAGCACCGTCATCGCGCCGAGCGTCACCACGAAGGGCATGAGCCGGAAGCGCCCGACGCACACGCCGATCACGGCGCCGATCGCCGTCGCCACGGCCACTGCCGTCATGACCGCGATGATCGGGCTCGAGCCCCCCTTGAGCATCCGCGCGACGATGACCGTGGTGAGCGCCACCAGCGACCCCGTCGAGAGGTCGATGCCACCGGTGACGATGACCAGCGTCATCCCGAGCGCGCAGATGGCCACGACGACGCTCTGCCGGCTCATGGTGAGCAGGTTCTGCGTGCGCAGGAACGAGTGCTCCGGAGTGATGGCCGCGAAGAGCAGGTACACCACGAGGAGGGCCACGAACGGACCGAGCCACGCGGGGCGCTTCATCGCGCGCAGCGATGCGAGGGCGGTGCTCACGATGCCGCCTCGAGGAGCAGCTTCTCTTCGTCCCACTCGGCGGCGGGGCGCGCGGGGCCGAGCTCGCCGTGCCGGAGGACGGCGATCCGGTCACACGTCGACACCAGCTCGTCGAGCTGACTCGACACGAGCACGATGCCCTTGCCCTTCGCGGCGAGCTCGCGGAGCAGCTCGAGGACCTGCGCCTTGGCGGCCACGTCGATGCCGCGCGTTGGCTCGTCGACGAGGAGCACGTCGAAGTCCTCGCGCAGCATGCGTGCGATCTGCACCTTTTGCTGGTTCCCGCCGGACAGATCGCCGACCCGCTGCTCGGGGCCGCTCGACTTCACGGCCAGCTCACCGATCCAGCGTGCGCCCTCGGCTCTCACGGCGCGCGGATCCACGAGCAGCGGCCCGCGGGGCGAGAGATCGATGTTCTCGGCGATGGATCGATCCAGCATGAGGCCCTCGCCGCCGCGGTCCTCGCTGAGGAGGCCGATGCCGCGCGGCGCTTGCTTCACGACGACGCCGCTCTTCACGCGGTCGAGCCCGACGATCGCGCGCAGGAGCTCGGTGCGCCCCGAGCCGACCAGCCCGGCGATGCCGAGGATCTCGCCGCGTTTCAGCACGAACGACGCTTCGCGAGGCTTGTCGACACCGGCCAGCGTACGCACGTCGAGGAGCGTCTCGCCGGTCGCGGCCGCGCGGGGCTCGGCGCGCACCGACTCGAGCTCGCGGCCGAGCATCTCGTGCACGATGCGCTCGGCGGGCACCACCTTGGGGTCGCCGGCGCCCTGCACCTTGCCGTCGCGGAGGACCGTGTAGCGATCGGCGTGGGCCCGCACGTCGCCGAGAAAATGCGTGACCAGCACGATGGCGAGGCCCGACGTCTTCAGCGCAGCGACGCGCTCGAAGAGGCGATCCGCGTCCTCCTTGCCGAGGCTCGCCGTGGGCTCGTCGAGGACGAGGACGCGCGCGATCGCGCCGCCCTGGGCAAGCGCGCGCGCGATCTCCACGAGCTGCTGATCCGCGACGCTCATCGCGCCCGCCCGGGCATGCAGCGGGATCCTCCCCTCGCCGGCCACGAGCGCGAGCGAGCGTCTGGCGAGGGCGAGGGCCTCGTTTTTACGCAAGATGCCGAGCGGCCCCGCGGGCTCGATGCCGAGCACGATGTTCTCCACCACGTCGAGATGCGCGCACAGCGTCCGCTCTTGCGGCACCATCACCACGCCGACGCGCCGCGCGTCTCCGGGCCCACGCGGCGCATAGGGCGCGCCTGCGAGGTTCATCGTGCCGCGATCGGCGCGCTCGATCCCGAGCAGGATGCGCATCAGCGTGCTCTTGCCGGCGCCGTTCTCGCCGAGCAGCGCATGCACCTCGCCACCGTGCAGCACGAGGTCGATGCCCCGCAGCACCGCCACGGGACCGAACGCCTTCTCGATGCCCCGTGCCGTGAGAAGCGGCTCGGTCACTCCCCGAGCCACTTCTTCAGATCGGGCTGGATGACCTCTTTGACGGCGGGGTCCTCGAGGTTCTCCCTGGTGACGAGGCGAGCGCCGGTGTCGATGCGCTTGTCGATCTTCTTGCCGCGGAGGTGGTCGGCCATCGTCTTGACGGCGAGGTAGCCCATGTTGAACGGGTTCTGGACGACGAGGCCGTCGACGTCGCCGTCCTTGAGCGCGCCGATCAGCTTCTCGGAGGCATCGAAGCCGACGAACTTCATCTTCTTGTTCATGTTCGACTTCTTCAGCGCGAGCAGCATGCCGAACGTCGTCGACTCGTTGGGCGTGAAGATGCCGTTGACCGATCCCGTCTCGGCCTTCTGCGCGAGGAGGAGGCTCTCGCCCTTGGAGAACGCGGTCTCGGTGGTGGCGCCGCCGTACTGGTTGTCGCTCACCACCTTCATCGCCGGCTGCAGCTTGATCGCGTCGATGAAGCCTTTTTCACGGTTCTGCGTGCTCGCAGAGCCCTCCTGGTAGCGCAGGACGACCACGTTGCCCTTGGCGTCGAGAAGCTTGGCGAGGTGATCGCCGGCGATCTTCCCCGCGGCGACGTTGTCGGTGGCGACGAAGCTCACGTGGTCATCGCCCTGGAGGTCGGAGTCGAACACGACGACCGGGATCTTCGCCTGCGTGGCTTGCTTGACGGGCGCGCGGAGGGCGGTGTCGTTGAGCGGCGCGAGGACGATGCCGCTCACGCCCTGCGCGACGAACGTGCTCACGACGTCCACCTGCGCTTTGAGATCGTCCTCCTTGAGCGGGCCCTTCCAGACGATGTCGACGTCGACCTCCTTGGCGGCCTTGGCGGCGCCGGCGTGGACGCTCTTCCAGAACTCGTGGGTGGTTCCCTTGGGGATCACCGCGATCTTGATCCTGCCCTTCGCCTGATCCTTCGGCTGATCCTTCGGGCACCCGAGCAGGACGCTCGAGAGGAGCGAGAACGTCAGGACGGCGGCGAAGGCGCGGATCTGCATCGCCGCGGATCCTACCGCGAGCGCCGCCGTGCGGGCACCTGTTCAGATGAGGCCGGGGGCCGTGAGCGCCGCGAGCTTCACGGTGATGGCCACCTGGGCGTTGTCGCGCATGACGGTGAGCTTCACGGCGTCGTCGGGCTTGTGCTGATCGAGGACCGTGTAGAGATCGTCGAAGTGCACGACGCGCACCGCGTCCACGCCGACGATGACGTCGCCGAGCGCGATGCCGCGGTGCGTACGCGTGAGGCCCTTGAGGCCCGCGGTGGCCGCGGCGCCGCCATCGGGGACATGCAGGACGATGACGCCCTCGAGCCCGAGCCTTCGTTCGAGCTTCTGGAGCGGATCGACGCCGATGCCGATGCCCACCTGCTCGGCGTGCCCCGACTTGATGATCTGCGGAACGATACGGCTGATGGTGCTGATCGGGACCGCGAACCCGATGCCCGCCGAGGCGCCGGTCTTGCTGTAGATCATGGTGTTCATGCCGATGAGCTGACCCGACGAGTCGAGCAGCGGACCGCCCGAGTTGCCGGGGTTGATGGCGGCGTCGGTCTGGATCATGTCGCGGATGGAGACGCCCCCCGCGCCCTGCACCTG
>JAYTZB010000250.1:0-4790 GCA_043742085.1 Polyangiaceae bacterium | reverse complement strand
CGCCGTTCCCGTGGGGAAGCGCTTGACACAATGCCAGCCAACGCAGCGTCTCGCGTCGCTTCGTCTCGTGAGCTCAGGGATTCGTTGCCTTCACCTGTCGGCGGAAGACGACGGTGCGGCGGGTCGGAACGGCGGGGAGCTTCTTGAGCGTGGTGACGAGCATCGCCTTCTCGAGCGGCTTCAGCATCGCGATAGGGGGCGGGCCGTCGAGGTCCCACGTCGCGTCCTCGCTCAGGGGATACACCCACGGCTCGGAAGGGCCGACACCGACCGCGACAACCGCATCCTCACCCGTGCGGCCGAGAACCTCGACGCCGTTCGGGAGCTCGGTCACCGCCTCGAGCGTCGTGGGCACGAAGCCCTGGCGAGTGAGGGCGCGCGCGAGGCCGATCAGCTTCAAGAGCCCCGCGAGCGCCGCGGGATCTTTTACCGTCCGCATCGAGTCCATCCAGAACGGGAGCTCCGCGCGGGCGAGGCTGCCGACCACGCCATCCCCCGTGCCCGGGCTGCGCCACCGCTGGGGACCCGAGAAGATGCAGAGCGTCTCGCGCGTCTTGTCGTCGATGGGCGGCGCGCATGCCGAGTGAACGTCGGGGGCCAAGTCGGCAACGAGCGCGTGCGGGGTCTCGAGCGAGAGCGCGACGATGCGCGCGTTTGGTTGGGGGGCGACGTCGGGCGCGCTCGCCGTCTTGACCCAGCCATCGGGGATGGCGCTCGAAAGGAGGAATTGCTTCGCGTCCCAGGCTCGATCCGCGCCCGCGAGCGCTACCGTCGAGAGGCGCAGGCCGGCCTGGGCGGCGAGCTCGCGCATTCCCATCGAGCCCCCGACCATCCGCGCCCACGTGGAGAGTACGGTCAGGACGCCCTTGCCGCCGTGGGCGACGACGAGCGTTCCTCCGACCTGGGCACAGAGGCCAATGCTCTGCGCGCCCTCGGCGAAAGAGCTGACGTGGCCCAGACGACGGAAGGAGACGGGCTCGTCGACGGTGCTCGTCGCCAGGAGGCAGTCGTCCTGCTGGACGAAGACGACGACGAACGGTAGGTCGGCGTTGCCGGTGGCGATCACCCCGAAGCGAGCATCCTTCAGCGGGGCGCGCGCGGGCGCCGCCGCGAGCCAGTCGCCCTCGGCCACCGAATTCAGCGGCTGCGTCCGCGCGATCCACGCGTCGAGCGACGCGTCCCTGCATGCCTCGTCGAGCACGAGGGTCGACGTCGGCTTGAAGTCGGTGAACGGAAACGCGCGCGAGCCGCCGATCTTCGCCGTGTCCATGCGGAGCAAGGCGATGCCGCCCTGCCCGCCCACCGGGGACGTGATGGCGATGCGATCCTTCGTGCACGTGCAGAAGAGCGAGCTCGGCGCGGCGACGTTCGAGCCTTGGTTGCTGACGATGGTGAGCGGCTTGTCGGAGGTGGAGACCGCGAGCATGCAGCCCGGCTCGACCGTCGCCTCGACGAACCCGGTCGACCCGCGGAGCGACGTCTCGACGATCCTGAATCCGTACGGGGCGAGGGACCAGGAGACGGCGTCGATGCGCTCGCGCCGGCTCCTCTCCCGTTGTTGGAGGATGCCGATGAGCACGAGCACCAGGATGATCGCGGTAGCGGCCCCGATGACGACTGTGCGACGCGAGCGGGGACGACGCGCGCGGTCGACCTCGTGGAGATCTTCGGGGTTCGCTTTCTTCGGCTTGGAGGCTCGGGCATGCGCGCCGCTACTCTACTGAATCAGTTGCCGGGAGCTTGCGTCCAACGCGAAACTACTCGAAGTGAGTCTCAGCGTGCCCTCAGCGCTCGCAGGGGAGGATCCGACAATGAGCCGTTTCGATTCGCGTTCCACCGCCCGGCTGCTCTTCGTGGCCATAACAGTCGCATGTGCACCCGCGGCCGCCGGACCGCCCGGCCCACCGACCAGCGGGATGCGGTCCACCGGCGCGAAGGCCAGCGACACGCCGCCGCCTGCATCAAAGGGCTGGCCGCACAAAGTCCTCACCGGCAGCGGCGTCAACTGCGCGCGCGATCCGCAGCCGACCGAGGTCATCGTCTTCGCCGACGGAAACTTCAGCGGCAAGTGCGCGGTGCTCGTGGCCGGCTTCTATCCCTATGCGACGAACTTCCTCGTGGGCAATGACGCGATGAGCGCGATCAAAGTAGGGAGCGCCGTCCGCGCGCGCGTCTTCAAGGACGCAGGCTACGGCGGCGGCTGGACGATCTACGGCCCCGGCACGGCGAGCGGCGGTCTCGGCCCTTGGAACGACGTGATCTCGTCGATCCGCGTCGAGCCGGCAAGCCGCCACGAGACGTGCGACGACGTTCAAGAGGGCGAGATCGCGCTCTACGAGAACGCGGGCTTCGCCGGCGATTGCGTGGTGCTCACCGCCGACGATTCGTACGCCAGCGCCGACATCATGGGGATCCAGAACGACAGCATCTCCTCGATCAAGAACAACAGCTCGCGCCGCCTCGTCCCCTACTGGAACGCGTCGTTCGACATTTCAGGGCCGTCCGTCGGGCCGCACACGTCGGTCGACAACCTCCCCGGCCACCACGGCTTGACCACCGGCATGAACGATCACATCTCGAGCATCCAGATGGTCACGCCCTGAGCCGACGATCGGCGTGGCCGATCGCTCGAGCGAGTGCGGCTGGATCGATGCGAATGCGGCCGTCGCCGTGGTTGGTCCAGTAGATGCCCACCGCGTCGACCGCGATTCCGAGGGGCTCGGCCTCGCCGGTCGCGATCGTGGTCGGGGTACCTCCGGCCTTCGGCACGCGCCGGATGGCACCGTCGCCCACGTTGGTTCAGTAGACGTTCAGCGCGTCGACCGCGATCGCCGAGGGTCCGTTCTGGTCGACGGCGAGGGTCTTCGCGCTGCTCGCCGGCAAGCCCGTCTCGAGGCTCCAGATCGAGGATGCATCGGCCCAGTAGACGGACGACGCGTCGATGACGAGCGCCTTGACCCCGCCCGTCGCGGGCCCGAACACGGTCTTCTGACCGTTCATTCGTTCCACCTTCACGAGGTCCGTCGTGGTCCCGACATAGAGATGCGTCGGGTCGGCCACGAGGGTCCTCACCGCGCCGAGATCCTGCGCGATGTCCACCAGGGATTGCGGCACCCACGCGGCGATGTCGACCGAGCCGACACGGCCCCCACCTCCGGCGAGCGCCCAGAAGACGCTGCCGCCTTGGACGCTGCACCCGGAGATCGTGTCGTTGGCGTTGACCTGCAGGCGCACCGCCGCGCCGCCCGCTTTGTATTGTCGCCACAGGTTCTGGTAGGAAGCACCGTTCGACTTGTCGTTGTCGCTGAAGAAGAGCCGCGTGGCGTCGGCCGCGAGCGCCGTCGGGGCGGTGATGTCGGCCGCGAGGACGACGGTGTTGCCGCCGCTCTTCGCCATCTTCATCACTGCGCCCTTGCCTGGCTCGTCGCGAGATCCTCGGCAGGGCCCGTGACCACTGCGTCGGCCGCACCGTCGGTCGCGCCCGCGCCGTCGGCCGAGCCCGCATCCGCGCCATCTCCTGGCGACGGAGGCGTGTCGCTTCCAAATGCGCCGCACGCCGCCACCGCGAGCGTGGCCGCTGTCGCGACTCCAGTCGATGCTGCACGAAACGCCAGATTCATCACCGAAGGTGCGTCATGATCATCGTGAGGGCAGTCCAGAAGTCGCGGACGCAGCTCGTCAGGCCAGCGCATCACCGAGCACGCGCACGCGCCTTCGTCCCGCTCGCCTTCGCCTTCGCCTTCGCCTTCGCTTTCGGCGCCACCTTCACCTTCGCCTTCTTCGGGGGCGCGAGCATCGTGCCGCGGCAGGTCGGCGCGCCACAACGGCACCCGAAGACCTGCTCGGTCTCCGGCGGATCGTCGGGCGAGCGTGTGAGGTTGTAGTCGTAGGCGAGCTCCTCCCCCGCCTCGATGGTGCGGAGGGACACCACGAACGGCCGCCCGTCGTCGACGATCACCTCGCAGCTCGGATCGCACGAGTGGTTGATGAACCGCGAGAGGTTCCCGCCGACGCCCGCATCGATGACCGTCTTCGCGTCGATCGTGAAGAGGAAGGTGTGGCCGTCGTCCGCTGCGTTGTCTGCGTGACGGCGGTCAGCCTCCTCGTGGGAGATGTGCTCGCCCACGTACTCGATGATCTGCGTGTCCTTGGGGATCCTGCGGGTCGCGAACAGTCCGCTGCCGTGAACGCGCGAGCGACGGAGGCGATACGCAGGCGCCGCGCTCGGCCGTGCAGTGCGCTTCGCAGCGCGTGTATTCTTCATGTTCTTGGTCACGTTGATGCCCTCGTTGAGTGTCAGCGCAATCGCGGGCGTCTCGACGGCGCTCTGCGCGCGCGCGCACGCGTTGCTTGCACGCGACCCGTGGGGCGCGCGTACGACGCCACCCGCGAGACGGCGCGCTTCGCCTCACTGACTGATCGATGACGATGTTCCTTCTGGTAGGGCCGCACACGTAGCGGACCGCGACGCACGTCTCCTACTTCATTCTTGCGCGGTACTGCATCGAGATTGCTCCGGGTTCCAAAGCCAAATACCCGAATGCGTGCCTTTGCGTAAGTAGCGCGGCCACAGCTCTGGTTGCCGTCATCGTCGCCGCGTGCAGCAGCAGCGACGTGACCGATAGCAACGCAGGTAACGCGCGGGCCGCCCGTTCGCTCGAAGAGTCGCCTGGCGCCGCCGTTGCAGTGAAGCAACGCGCGCGGCTTCAACGCAGCCGCGCTCCGGTCCGTGACGACGCCGGCGAGCGTCGCGCGCCTGACCTGCCAGCCGAAAGTGGATCAACGGGTGC
>JAYTZB010000249.1:0-5147 GCA_043742085.1 Polyangiaceae bacterium | reverse complement strand
ACCGGGATCGGCGCGGGAATTCGCGAGGCGCTTCGTCGCGTCCACGATGCGGTGCTGCTCGATCTCGTTCGCCGCCTCGCCGACGCCAGCGCGATGACCACCGAGCTCCGCGAGCACTCCGATGTCCCGCTGATCGTCCTGACCCCGTCGGGCTCCGACATGGCCGACGAGGTGGCGGCCCTCGAGGCGGGCGCCGACGACGTGGTCCACAAGCCGTTCTCGCCCATCGATCTCATGGCGCGGGTCCGGGCCGCGGTACGCCGCGCGCGCAGGCTCGCCGGGCCCGCAGCCGTGCTCCGCGCGGGGCCGCTCGAGCTCTTCACCACCAGCGGTAAGGCCACGCTCTACGGGCGACCGCTCGACGTGACCAGCTACGAGTTCGCCATCCTGCGCGTGCTCGCGGAGCGGCGCGGTCGCGTGCTCACGCGCGAGCAGATCCTCGACTACGCGAAGGGCGGCTCGGAGAACGCGTTCGAGCGTTCCATCGACGTCCGGATCTCGCGGCTCCGGCGGAAGCTCTCGGAGAGCTCGCGGAAGCCGTCGATCATCCGGACGGTGCGCGGCATCGGCTACCTGCTCACGCAGGAGTGAGCGTCACTGAGCGAGGGTCACTCGGCGGCGACGGCGTGCTCGGCCGGGTGATGGCCGTCGACGGCGTCGAGCTCGGACTCGCCAGTCTCCGACGCGCTGCGGCCGCGCGGGAGCTTCGATCTCACCCACACCGCGAGGTCGTCGAACAGCGAGTAGATGACCGGCGTGGCGACGAGCGTGAGCACCAGAGAAAGCGTCTGGCCGCCGACCACGATGCCGGCCATCGCCCGGTTGAAGCCTGCACCGACGCCCTTCGAGATCACGAGCGGCAGCATGCCGGCGACGAAGGCGAGCGTGGTCATGAGGATCGGCCGCAGTCGGTCGCGATTCGCGTCCAGGATGGCGCGAGATGAGCCCGAACGGCACCGTGAGCGGCAGCGCGAGCAGGATGGTCAGCGGATTCAGCCACGACTCGAACTGCGCCGCGAGCACGAGGTACATGAAGACGAACGACATCCCGAAGGCGAGCGCGAAGGCGGCGCCCATCTTGGCCGCCTCCTTGGTCTTGCCGAGCGGAACGAGCCGATAGCCGGCGGGCATGCCGATGCTGGCGCCGATGGCGGAGAGCTCCGACTCGACCTTGCTGTCGCCGACGCCGGGCGCGGAGTTGGCGGTGATGGTGATCTGTCGTGAGCGCGCGTAGCGCTCGATGGTGGAAGGACCGGTGCCGGCCTTCATCGTGACCACGCTCGAGAGCGGCACGCTTACGTACTTCCTCGACGGCACGGTGAGCACGCCGAGCGCGTCGGGGTCGCCGCGGAACTGCGAGCCGGCGCGCACGCGGATGTCGTACTGCTGCCCGGCCTCGGCGTAGGTCGACACCTTGAGGCCGCCGACGAAGAGCTGCAGCGTGCCGGCGACGTCCGAGACCTCGACGCCGAGATCGGCGGCGCGATCGCGATCGATGGCGACGCTCACCTCGGGCTTGCCCACGATGAGCGTGATGTCGACGTCGACCGCGCCCGGCATGGCCTCGAGCCTCTCGGTCATCTGCGTGGCGAGGCGCGTCAGCTCGGCGAGGTCGGGACCGGTGACGGCGTACGTGACGTTCGCGGACGACTGGTTGCCGCCGCCGAAGTCCGGCACCTCGGAGACGGTGACGCGCAGGTTCTTGGGGAGCTTTGCCACCACCTCACGACGCGCCAGATCCATGCGCTCGTCCTGCGAGAGCGTGCGGTCGTTGGGATCGGAGAGGAGCACGCGCACCGCGGCGAGGTTCTGCGTCTTCTGCGAGAGATCCTGCGCCATCCGCTCGGCGATGAGCCGCGTCTCGCCGACGCTCGTGCCTTCGGGCGCGCGCATGGAGAGCTGGAACTGCGCCTTGTCGTTCGCGGGCAGGAACCCGCCCGTGAGCCGCTTGCCGACCGGCACCATCGAGAGCAGCGCGCCGATCGAGACCAGCACCACGATCCAGCGTCGCTTCATCACGAAGCGGAGGAGCGCCACGTAGCCGCGCTCGATCGGCCCGTAGAAGGCGTCGACGACGCGCGTGAGACCGCTCTTGACCCCGCGCGCATCCGCGTGGTGCGCGAGCAGCCAGCGCGAGGCGAGCATGGGCGTGAGGGTGAACGAGACTAGCAGCGACACGCCTATCGCCGCGGCCATGGTCAGGCCGAAGCTGCGCAGGAAGCGCCCGACGATCCCGTCCATGAACGACACCGGGATGAACACCGCCATCAGCGCGAGGGTGGTGGCGAGGACGGCGAGCGCGATCTCCTTGGTGCCCACCAGCGCCGCGGGGAACGGCTTCGTCCCCTTCTTCTCGATGTGGCTGACGATGTTCTCGATGACGACGATGGCGTCGTCGATGACGAGACCGACGGCGAGCGCCAGGGCGAGCAGCGTGAGGAAGTTGAGCGTGAACCCCAGCACGTACATGACGCCGAAGGTGCCGATGACCGAGATCGGGATGGCAAACGCCGCGATGACGGTGCTCCGGGCATTGCCGAGGAAGAGGAGCACGATGATGGCGGCGAGCCCGGCGCCCATGATCAGGTGCTCGAGCACCGCATGGGTCGAGGTCCGGATGACGCCGGAGTTGTCGTAGACCACCTCGAGGCTCACGCCCGCGGGCAGGGTCTGGCGGATCTCGCCGAGACGCGCGACGACCGCGTCCACCACGGCGACGGTGTTCTTTCCCGACTGCCTCTTGATGGTGAGGACGACGGTGGGCTCGGCGTCGAACTGCGCGACGCTCTCCTCGCCGTCTTCGCCGTCCTCCACCTTGCCGATGTCTTCGAGCCGGACCAGGTGGCCGCCCTTGTCCTTCAGCACCAGGCGCGCGATGTCCTCGACGGACGCGACGCGCCCCGCGACACGCAGCGTGAGGTTCTTCGGGCCCGTCTCCAGGCTACCGCCCGGGACGTTGAGGTTCTGGGTGGCGAGCGCGCGCTGCACGTCGATGGGCGTGACGTCGTGGGCGCGGAGCGCGATGGGGTCGAGCTGCACGTTGATCTGGCGCTTGCGGCCACCCACCAGCGTGACCTGACCGACGCCGTCGATGGTCTCGATCTGCCGGCGCACCACCTTGTCGGCGAGCTCGGTGGTCTCGCGGATCGACTGCTTCGAGCGGAGGGCGACGAAGAGGACGGGCGCGGCGCCGGGATCGAGCTTGGTGACCACCGGCGGATCGATGCCCTTCGGCAGCTCGGCGATGATCTGGTTCACCTTGTCGCGGACCTCCTGGGTCGCCACGTCGACGGGCTTGTCGAGGTTGACGGTGGCGACGACGATCGAGAAGCCCTCGCTCGACGTGGAGCGCAGCTCGTCGATGCCGCTGATGGTGTTGACCGCGCCCTCGACCTTGTCGGAGATGTCGCTCTCGACCTCCTGCGCGGCGGCGCCGGGGAGGCGCGTGGTCACGACCACGATCGGGATGTCGACGTTGGGGAAGTAGTACCGAGCTTGCCGTAGCTGAACGCGGCGGTGTCGGCCTGCGACTTTGCCTCCGCGGCGGAGAGCGCGGCCGCGCGGACGTCGAGCGATGCGAGGACGTCGCCCGCCTTCACCTGCGAGCCGCGCTCGACGAGGTTGGCGGTGACGCTGCCGTTGGCGTTGGCGGCGAGATCGGTCTCACGGCCGCTCTCGAGCTGGCCGGTGACCGCGAGGTACCGAGGGACCGGCCGTGAGGTCACGGCCGCGGTCTGGACGCGCACGTCGGGAACGGCGGTCGCTGCGGTGCCGGAGGCCCCGCCGGCGGCCGTCGACGTGGAGGTGGCGGCCGACGACGGCGTCGAGCAGCCCGAGAGGACGGCGAGCGACGTGGCAGCTGCGGCGGCCGCGGCGAACGCGAGCCAGGGGAACGGACGACGCTGGACGGACATCTTCAACACGGGGGCCTCGCGCATCCGCAGGGGACGCAATGCACCTCTCTGTTGCGATGATCACCCTAGGCCCCGGCGTTGCGCCAACGCTACGAATCGTTGCGATGATCGCTACGAGTTGTTGCGATAACCGATAAAACGGCAGCTTTTCTCGAAGGATCGGCTATGTTGAACGACATGCGCGCAGTGGCACCCCCGCAGATCCGAGGCGAGCGCCTCGTCGAGAAGGTCATCGAGGCAGCCCTCGAGGAGCTGGCCGCCAAGGGCTTCGCCGCGATGTCGATCGAGGAGGTCGCCGACCGGGCGGGCGTGGCCAAGACCACCATCTACCGGCGCTGGCCGACCAAGGCCGATCTCGTGCTGGCCGCCATGCACCGCGTCGCCGACGACTTCATCATGTTCGGCGACACGGGGTCGGTGCGCGGCGACCTCGTCGCCATGCTCAAGGGCTTCCGCGACTTCGCGAAGTCCGCCCGCGGCGCGAGCCTCATCCGCATGATGCAGATCGAGGACGTGTGCAGTGAGGTGTCGAAGCTCGCCACGCAGATCCGCAAGGAAAAGGAGACCGAGCCGCACGCGGTGATCGCCCGCGCCGTTCGTCGCGGTGAGCTGCCGCGAGGGACCGACCCCGGGCTCGTCATCGACACGCTCTTCGCCGCCGTGCAGAACCTGATCGTCTTCCAGCACGACAAGTGCGACGACCGCAAGGTGGCGCAGCTCGTCGATCTCGTTTTGAACGGCGCTGCGCACGGCGGCGCGCGCCAGCTTCGCCGCGCGAAGTAGAGGGCGGCGGGCGGCGGGCGGCGTTGCGAGCTGTGACGTCGTCGTGACCTGGGGCGCCTTCGGAGAGGCTGCAAGGGAGGGGCGACGGGCGGCGACGGGCGGCGGCGTTGCGTACTTGCCGGCGTCGGGTGAGCTGCTGCGTCTCGCGGCAGAGCTGCGGCGCCTCACGCGCGCGTCGCGCGCGGATACGTCGACGGGGCACTGTTGCTGGCGACAGCAAACATCGGCACTGCGAGTCACTTTTTTGTAGACTCGTTTTGCGAGCACGTCGCGCCGGGGTCGGGAGGGTTCGGTCGCGACGAGGCGTTCTTCGCTCCGCGTGACGCGAGGTATGCGTTCCGTGAGGCGGAGGGTTTTGAACGTGGTCCGAGTGGCGATCGCGCAGCTTGGTGCGAGTGCGCGCGGCGAAAACCGAGGGTGTAGAAAGGCCCATGCAGCAGACCTTTCTCT
>JAYTZB010000248.1:0-1875 GCA_043742085.1 Polyangiaceae bacterium | reverse complement strand
GGCTCGATGTCGAGCCGGAGGCTGGTCGCCGGAGTCCGCAGCTCGTGCGTCAACGTGCGGAGTACATGGATTCGATCCGCGTGCATGCGCCTTCGCTCGATGACGTACGTGACCACCACCGCGAGCGACGCGGCGAAGACGAGCAGCGCCGAGGCCGTCGTCCACGCCACCAGCGCGCCGCGGTTTCGTTCGGCGGAGGTGAGCGTCTCCCAGCACAGCTCGGGCGACGCGCGATGCCCGCACAACGCCGAGCGCCCGCGCGCCACGAGCGCGAGCGAGCGCCTCCGCGCGAACGACTCCCACGCGGCGCGCGGCGCGATGCGGAGCGCGGCGAGCCCGAGCGGCCCGTGGTCGGCGATGACGAGGGAGTCGGGCGTCAGGACGAGTCGATCGCCGTGCGCCAGCGACTCCCAGGCGTGCGGCGGGAGCGCGGCGAGCGCGCGGTCGTCGGGGTCGAGCGCGGCCTGGTCCAGTGCTGCGAGCTCGAGGACGTGGAACGACCGAGCGTGCGCGCGGATCCACGCGTTCGTCGCGGCCGGATCACCGACGCCGCGCGCGAGCGCGAGCGCCGCGTACGATCTCCCGGAGGGGTGCATGAACGGTGCTCGATCGAAGGGCGGGCCTTCGCCGGCCGCGCCCGCCGCGCCGGCCGCGCCCGCTGCCGCGCAGGTCTGCCGGTGCCACGCGACGGCCTTCGCCAGAGCAGGATCGAGATCGCCCGGCACCTCGCCGGGCGGGCATGCCTCCGTCGCGCGATGGACGGCCACGGCTTGCTCCCGCGCGAAGCGATGCCACGCGGGCAGCGCGAGGCGCGGGTCCAGGAGATCGCGACGCCCCGCGTACGTCCCAGCCAGGTCGAGCTGCCCGGCGGCCGGTGGTTCCTGCGCGAGGAAGTCGGAGAGCGCGGCATCGGCGCCGGAGCTGTCCGGCGGCGCTTCGGCCGTACCGGATGCGCGGAGCCACGCGACGCTTCCCCCGAGCAGGCAGAGCACCGCGAAGACGAGCACTGCCGCTGCGACCTTCACAGACGGCGAGTCTACGTGAGCCGCGCCGAGCGACTGTCAGGGGAGTGTGAAGTCTCGCACCGACGACGCCTGCCGGTTTCTTGCGGCCTGCCCATTGCAGGAGTCACGATCGCAGGTCTGCGCTGGGGAGCGCCCTGGAGAAGTCGCCATGAAATTCAGCTCCATACGTTTCGATGCTCCGTTCTGGGTGGCCCTCGTGGCCGGCGTGATCTTCATCGGATCCGTCAGCTTCATCGGGCTCGCTGCAGCTGCGCAGAACGCCGCCAGGAGCGACAGCGTCGTGGTGAGCGTGGGCGATAGCTGATCCACGCGCGATCGGCGCGGGTCCACTGTCGAAGTAGGCCCGGGTGCGCTAGAACGAACGCATGGCGCTGCCCACGCTCGAAGACGGAAGCTACGACTTCGGAGACGCGCGGTTCGATCTGAACGATCCCGCCGATCGCGAGATCCTCCGCTTCATTCTCTCGCAGGCCCTCTACGGCGAGGCCACGGGCGTCTACTGCGGGAAATCGCTGTATTCTGCAGGTTCCCTGGAGGCGGCCCGCTTCTACGTGCGCCAGGCCAAGCAGGAGCTCGCGCATCTCCAGCTCTTCGCGGACATCTTCCGCGCGCTCGACCTGCGTCCCTTGCCGGCGCACTGGGTCATCAAGCTGCTCTCGTCGCACAACAACTACTACCCGCTGAAGGTGCTCATGGAGCACGCCATCGGCGAGGGCATGGTCCTCGACATCTTCAAGGACATCCTGCTCCAGACGTTGCCCGACGAGGATCCGCGCGTCCCGCTCATCAAGAAGAAGCTTCGCGTCGTGTGCCGCGAGGAGATCGAGCACGTGGCGTGGGGCGAGAAGGA
>JAYTZB010000247.1:0-3109 GCA_043742085.1 Polyangiaceae bacterium | reverse complement strand
TCTTGTGGCTCGGCCGCGAGTGATGAGGAACGAACGTGCGGTCCTTGGCCGCCTTCTTCGGGCGACCAGCGCCCTCCCGCCGTCCACCCCAGGTGCGAGGGACGCGGCGGGCCGGGGCGTCGACGATCGCCGCCATCTCCATTTGTCGCGAGTGCGCTCGCATCTTGAATTCGAGCGCTAATCGCACGCGAGCCGAAGTCTGCAAGGGTTGACCACACCTTAGAGCGGCGTAGGACGCTGGAAAGGGCGCGTACGCGAGGGGAGCGAGACTCTCCGCCAGTCACGGCGCGCGCACGTCGGGGCAGCCGCGGGTCCCGGGTCGCGGGCCGGCTTCTACTTCACGATCTCCACGGTCGCCGGCGGCCTTGGCGCCGCCGTCGACGCGTGATGCTTGCCGTCATGCGTTGCCCACCAGGCCATCAGGAACACCAGGAGCGCTGCGGTCAGGGCGAAGAACAGGCGGGACGTGGGATCCGGCTCGATCCGCGATCGCAGGAGCTCCGCCGCGCGCTTCACGTGCTCGTCGGTCGTCTTCGACGCAAGCGCGGGCGCGCCCTCCCGCACCGTCGCGTAATCGCCGGCCGCGAACGCGGCGACCAGCGACCCCAGCTCCGGATCATCCGGGAAATCGCGCGCGAACGACGGGAAACCCCACCCCGCGCCCCGCTGCCGGGCGTCCGGGAGATCCGCCTTCGCATCCGCGCCCGCGTTCGCGTCCGGCTTCGCAGTCGCCTTCGCATCCGCATCCGCGTCCGCGTCCGCGTCCGGCACCGGCGAATCCCGATCCGTCATGCCGTCACGCCCGCCCCGGCGCTCACGCCGGCCGTCGCCGTCGCCGTCGCCACGCGACCTCTCGCGCTCCGCGCCGACCTCGCCACCTCGCCATGCGTGATCGCGCGATGCAGCAACGATGGCGTCAACCCCGGCGCCAGCAGGCTCGGCGTCACCTCGCTCGACGGGAACATCTGCACGAACGCCGGCGCTCGCCGCACGCGATCGACCAGCGTGCGCTCCATGATCATCGACGTGTACTGCTGCGCGCCCAGCTCCGGCGTGTTCGCGTTCAACACCACGTCGAGGTCCTGCTTCTTGCACAGGAACGAGAGGCCACGGATGCGGCTCTCCAGCGGCGACCAGTTGTCGGCGCACGTCCCGTTCTCGCTGATGCCCCAGACGCCCGACTCCGTGTTCAAGAACAGCGTCTGGTTTCCGGTCGTGTGCCCCGGCGTACGCAGGAGCATCACGCCGTCGCCGAGCGCGATGTCGCCCGCGGTCAGCTCCACGTCGTTCATCCGCACGCCCATCTTGCCGTCGCGCACGAACCACGCCTTCTGGAACGGATGGAGGTCGTCCCAGTCTTCCCACTCCGACCGCGGCGCGAGCAGCTTGGCGTTCGGGAAACGCGGCGCTCGCGCGCCGTCCTCGGTGCCGAGCAGCCCGCGCAGGTCCTGCGTGTGGAAGTGGTCGAACGCCACGTAGTCGATGTCCTCGGGCATCACGCCGTGACGCGCGAGCTGCGACTCCAACGAGTCGAACTTGCCGGCGGCCGCTTCGCTCAACCGCGTGCCGACCGTCTCGATGAAGCGCGCGAAGAACGGGGTCTTCTTCGCCGCCTCGACGTCGGTGGGGTTGAAGAGCAAATTCTTCAGCTCACCGTTGCGCTGGAACTGCACCAACACGCATCGGTGCGTCAGCATCACGAACGGCGCCGGAGCAAACGCCGCCGCCCAGAACGCATAGCGCGTCGGATACGCCAGCGTGGACAGCGGCATCGTCCGCACCGAGACACAGCGCGGCCCGCTCACGAACCTCTCGCGGAGCCGCTCTGCGATCCGGCGCACGGCGCGCAGCTGCGGGCCGTGGCGCGGCATCGACCACGCTTCGTCGAGATCCGGAATCCGCTGGAGTCCGAGCGTCATGGCCGAAGCCTACCCCGACTCATCCGCGGTCGCGGCCTACTTCACCGTGCAGCCGAGGACCGGCGCGACAGGGCTGAAATTGCCGCCGATCCCGGCCGGTCGCACGGTATCGATGTCCTTCATCGCCGCCTCGAGGATGTCGTGGATCTGCACCATCGTCTGGTCCAGCTTGTCGGTCGCCTTCCCTGGCTCGACGACGCAGACGAACTTCGGCGCGCCGCACGCGTCGAAGTCCTCGCACGTCGCACCGCCGGCGCCGATCGATCGCAGGTCGCTGTCGCCGTAGAGGACCTTGCCGCCGACCATCGTCAGCGCCACGTCCTTGGCCGATGCCGCCACCACGGTGTCGTAAGGCGCGGTGCGCGCGCCGCGCACGACGAAGAGATCGGCGAGCATGCCCTTCTTGATGGTGCCGATCTTGTCGCTCAGGCCGAGCACGATGGCCGCGTTCTTCGTGGCCATCGTCACGATGTCCTTCGATGTGAGCCGGCCCGCCCAGTTGGTGTCGCTGTACTTCTTCGCGAAGCGCAGCTCGTCGAGCATGTTCTGGCTGCCGCCCATCGACCAGTCGGGCGCGAGCGAGACGAGGATCCCGTTGTCGAGCGCGAGCGGGATGTTGGTGGTCGCGCCGTAGAGCGCGATGTTCGACGCCGGCGACCACGTCAGCTTCATGTCCTTCGTCTTCATCGCCGCGAACTCGGTCGCCGTGAACGACGTCCCGTGCGTGATGGCGGTCTGCGGCGCGTAC
This sequence comes from Polyangiaceae bacterium, assembly GCA_043742085.1. Classification (GTDB taxonomy): domain Bacteria; phylum Myxococcota_A; class Polyangia; order Polyangiales; family Polyangiaceae; genus Labilithrix. The sequence goes on along the minus strand of JAYTZB010000247.1, from coordinate 442 downwards.
AAGCAGCCCGAGGTGGTGGTGAGCGTGCCGAGCTTCGTGAACTCGTCGCGCGCCGCTTGATTCAGCCCCTCACCGATGTGGATCAGGTACGCCGACGTCTTCCCGGACGTGTAGTTGTTGCACACGCCGTCGGCCGTGGCCTTCGACGGAAGAATGGCTGCAGTCTGCACCTTGTCCGCGCCGATCCCGCCGTTGAAGCTGGTGTCGATGGCGCGCGCGAGCGACGCGTAGCAGGGCAGCGCAGTGCCGGCGAGGCCGACGATCGACGTCGTGCCCGCGACCAGCGCCTTCATCTCGCCCCACTTCTCCATCTCGCACTTCAGGTTGCCGGTGCTGTTGTACCTCGCCGGGCACCAGACCGGCTTGCCCTGCGAGGCGTCCTCGAGGCACTGCTTCACGTCGACCATGACGGTGTAGCGCGGCTCGTTGGTGTCCTTCGTCC
>JAYTZB010000246.1:0-1938 GCA_043742085.1 Polyangiaceae bacterium | reverse complement strand
CTCTCGCTCGCCGAGACCGCGCATGTCGTGCTGTCGGTGGCGTCGGCGCTCGAGGCCGCACACGCGCTGGGCGTGGTGCATCGGGACCTCAAGCCGGAGAACGTCTTCCTCACGAACGACGGCCGGGTGCGCGTGCTCGACTTCGGCGTCGCCAAGTGGATCCACCCGGAGCCAGAGGCGTTGCTCACGCCCGATCTCACCGAGACGGGAGCGATCCTCGGGACTCCGCACTACATGGCGCCCGAACAGGTGTTCGGAGAGCCGGACCTCGACGGGCGCGCGGACGTCTGGGCCCTCGGCGTGATCGCATACGAGTGCCTCGCGGGCGCGCGGCCGATCGACGGCGACAACTTCGGTCAGGTCTTCAAGGCCATCGCGATGGGCGAGATCGTTCCGCTGCGAACGCGGGCGAAGAGTGTCCCGCCGGCGATCGGCGATCTCGTCGACCGGATGCTCGCGCGAAAGCGTGAAGATCGGCCGGGTCTCCCGGAGATCCGCGCGGGGTTCGAGGGCGGCGACGCTCCGCGAGCCCGAGGCCAAGACGCGACTCCGCCTCCGCAGCGACGTTCGGCGCGGCCGGTGCTCGTCACCATGGCCGTGGTGCTCCTCGCGGCGGCGAGCTTCGGCGCGGTTCAGATCGCGCGAGGTCGATCGAGCGCGGCGCGGGCGGCATCGGCCGAGACGACGACCACGGCCACGACGGCAACGGCAACCACGGCCGCCAGCCCGGCTGCGCTGGCCTCCGAGGCACGCGTGACGCCCGTGGCCCCCGAGCCGAGCGCGCGATCGAATGAAGCGATCGCACCGCGCGCGGCGGGCGCCGCCGTTCCCGGAACGGTGCGCCCCTTACCGGGCCGCGTCCACGGCGGCGCGCCCTACTGATCGAAAGAAGAGTCAGGAAGTGGAGCAAAGGGGGATCGAACCCCTGACCTCTGCATTGCGAACGCAGCGCTCTCCCAGCTGAGCTATTGCCCCTGACATCGCCGCCTTAATGAGGACCGGCAGCGGCGGCGGACTCTACGCGGTGAGCGCAGGATGTCAAGCAGTCCCAGGCGTCAGATCTGGATGTCGTTCGGCGAGGGCTGCACGCTCGGCGCCGGTCCCGGAGTCAGGACAGGTCCCGGCGCTCCGCCGTCGCCTGGCGCGCCGGGTGCTGACGCCGGCGGCGGCGAGGGCGTGCGCCAGTCGTTGCGGTTCTGCGGCTTGGCGCAGCCGAACGTCGCGAGCGCGACGAACGCGCTCGCGGCGAGGACGGTGGCGATGGCGATGGCGGTCGATGCGTGACGGGGCTTCACGGCGTTATCTGTATCCCGATACCAGCGCTTGCGCCAAGAGGCCCCAGCCGTCGATGGCGACGAACAGGAGCAGCTTGAACGGCAGGCTGACCTGGGTGGGATTGAGCATCTGCATGCCCAGCGCGAGCAGCACGTTGGCGACGACGAGATCGATGACCAGGAACGGCAGGTAGACGAGGAACCCGATCGCGAACGCCTCCGTGAGCTCGGTGACGACGAACGCGGGAACGAGGACGGTGAGATCGCTGCCGGTGATCTTCGCGCGCTCGGCTTCGGGCCGTGCGTTCTTGGCGACGAGGAGGAAGCGCGCGCGCTCCTTCTCGCTGGCGTTCTTTTCGAGGAACTCGCGCATCGGCTCGCGCACCGCGTCGATGCCCTTCTCGATGAGCGCGGTGGTGTCCTCCTTCGGCGCGGTCTGTCCGTGGCTCTGCACGAGCGGCAGGGCGCGATCGAGGATGCGCTGTCCGACGGGCGCCATCGCGATGAGGGTGAGCGCGGTGGCGAGCGCCATGATGACCGTGTTCGACGGTACCGACTGCGCGCCGATGGCGCTGCGGACGATCTGGAGCACGGTGGAGATCTTCACGAAGGCGGTGACGCCCATGAAGACGAACGGCACGAGCGACACGAGGGCGAGCGCGAC
>JAYTZB010000245.1:0-5178 GCA_043742085.1 Polyangiaceae bacterium | reverse complement strand
ATGCGAAAGCTGGTAGCGGAGCTCATCGGAACGTTCGTCCTCGTCTTCGGAGGATGTGGCAGCGCGGTCTTCTCCGCCGCGTTCCCGAATGTCGGCATCGGCCTCCTCGGCGTCTCGTTCGCATTCGGTCTCACGGTTCTCGGGTGCGCCTACGGCCTCGGCCATGTCTCGGGGTGCCATCTCAACCCGGCGGTGACGGTCGGCCTCTGCGCGGCGAAGCGCTTCGCGTGGAAGGACCTGCCTGGCTACGTCGCGGCTCAGGTGCTGGGCGCCGCGCTCGCCTCGCTCGCTTTGCTCGTTCTCCTCAAGGGCGGCCCGACCGGCTACGACGCCGCTGTCGGCGGCCTCGCCGCGAACGGATTCGGCGACCACTCCCCCGGTCACTTCGGGTTGGGCGCGGCGCTGGCTGCCGAGGTGATCCTCACGTTCATCTTCATGACCGTGATCCTCGGCGCCACGTCGAGGCGCGCCATCGCTGGCTTCGCGGGCATCCCCATCGGCCTCACGCTCACGCTCGTGCACCTGATCGGCATCCCGATCACCAATCTCTCGGTGAACCCGGCGCGAAGCACGGGCCCCGCGCTCTTCGTGGGCGGCTGGGCGCTCGAGCAGCTCTGGCTGTTCTGGCTCGCGCCGATCGCCGGCGCTGCGATCGCCGGCGTGGTCGGTCACTGGCTCCACGAGGAAGACGCCCCGGAGAGCTCGCGCTCGCTTTAGGGGTCGCGCGGATCGGGGCCTATGGCGAGCGTGCGGCCGCTAGGCTCGAATGCGACGCGATACGTGTCCACGCCCTCGAACGCCCCGACCAGATAGCCGAGGTCGGCGAGGCACCGCGCGTCGAAGCTCGAGGCACGAGGATTCGCGAAGTAGTAAGCCTGATCGAAGGACGTGACGATCAGCGCCCGTCGCAAGCCTGTGCTCAGCATGAAGCGAGCGACGTTACGGACATTGGTGTGCGAGTGGCGAGCGCAAGGCTCGATGAGGATGCGCGCCTCGGGCACCCCGTGCGCGAGCAAGAAACGCTTCATCTCGAGCGCTTCGTTGAACGGCGTGCCGTCGGGATGCACGTTGCCGCCGCTCACCATCACGAGCGGAGCTGCGCCCGCGTGCAGATCATCGAGGGCGCGCAGCAGCCGCGCTCGAGCCTCCGCGTGCAGCTCTGACGCCGGCACCGCGAGATCGAGCGGCGTGAACCCAGGAACGACGAGTAGATCGAACGGCGACGCTGCATGGCCTGCCGTCGCCTTCGCGGTGACGAGCGCCGCCGCGTTCTCGCGCGCGACGTCGACGCCGTGCACGAGTAGCTCAGCATCGTCGCAGCGCGGATAAGGCGCGCCCAGCGCTTCGGGCGGCGCCGGCGTCACCGCAACGGAGCGATCACGAAACGCGATGCGACCGCTGTAGCGCACTCCGTCCCAGCCCGCGTTCCATGCTGCGCCCACCACGCTGGGCTCCTGTGCGGGTGCCGGCGCTCGTTGCTGGTGTCCGCCGCAGCCCAGCGCGAGCGCGACGGAAAGACCGACCGCGAGCGACGCCGCCATCGCGAGCGTCGCCGGCGGGCGCATCAGTCGTTCTTCGCGCCGGCCATGATCCAGTCGGTGAAGACCTTGATCTTCGCGGCAGGCAGCGGATCGTCGGGCGGCATCACGTTGCCGCAGCTCATGCTCGGGCATTTCGCGGCGAGCGTGGCCTGCTTCGCTTCCATCTTGATGATCAAGTAGCTGGCCGACGGATCGCCCGCGACCACGAACGCCGTATGGGAGGTCGGGCTCGTCTTCTGCAGCTCGGTGTAGAGCTGCATCGTGTCGTACTGGAGCAGGATGCCGAGGTTCGATTCCTTCGAGGCATGACACGCGGTGAGCGAGCACGACTGCTGGATGATCGGGACGACATCGCTCTTGAACGACGGATACGGATTTCGCGCGTCGGCGACGGCGCCGCTGCCCCCGTCCTTCGTGCCGCCGCCGCTGCTGCCGAGCGTCGGATCGGACGTCGACGAGCATGCCGAGACGAGAGCGACGACAGCCAGGGAGAGGAACACCGAGCCCGACACGACGAGAGAGGCGGTTCGCACCGCGCGATCATACCAGGTTCGCGAACGGCGCCAGGAACGCTACGAGAGCGCGGCCCGCAGGCGGTCTTGCACCCACTCGTCGACCGAGCCGCGGGGCGTCGAAGCGACGATCTTGCCGCCACGCAGGAAGACCTCCGCCGGCAGGGCGCGTCCGTTGTAGCGGCTGGCCATCGAGTAGCCATACGCACCCGCATCGAGGATGGCGACCTCCGGGAGCTCGCCGTCGGGCAGGTCGTGCACGCCGAAGTCGTCGGAGCTCTCGCACACCGGTCCGACCACGCGGTAGGCGCGCGCGGGGGAGCCGCCGTCGACCACGGGGATGATCCGATGGCGTGCCTGATAGAGCGCTGGGCGCATGAGGTCGTTCATGCCCGCGTCGATCATGAGCCAGCGTCGCGGCTCGGCGATCTTGCGCTGGATGACGCGCGCGAGGAGGACGCCGTGAGCTCCCACGAGCGAGCGGCCGGGCTCGCAGTAGAGCGCGAGGTCGTCGAGGCCCATCTCCCGCTGCAGCTTGCGTGTAGATCGCATGAAGTCGGCGGGACGCACCGCGCACCCCTCGCCGTAGTCGATTCCGAAGCCGCCGCCCGCGTCGACGAACATCAGCTCGAAGCGGGCGCGGACCTCGCGCGCGAACGTGAAGAGCGCCCGTGCAGAGGCGAGGTAAGCGTCCGTGGCCGTGAGCTGCGAGCCCACGTGCGCGCCGACGCCGACGAGCCGCAGGTTACGGTCGCTGGCGAGGATACCGAGCGCGTCCGTGACGCTCGTGAGGGGAACGCCGAACTTCGCCTCGTCGTGCCCGGTGGCGATGTGCCGGTGGGTGTCCAGCGCTTCGATGTCGACCGCGGGGTTGATGCGCAACGAGACGCGCGCGACGCGACCAGCCGCGGCAGCGCGTGCGGAGATGCGCGGGAGCTCCTCGACGCTCTCCACCTGGATGGCCTTGATGCCCGAGTCGCCGACCCCGATGGCGAGATCGAGCTCCGCATCAGTCTTCGCGACGCCGCTGAAGACGATGCGCGCGGCGGTCATCCCGCACGCGAGGGCGAGCGTCAGCTCCGCGCCGCTGACGACATCGGCGCCGCAGCCGCCGGCGGCGAGCGTCTTCACGATCGGACCTGCCGAGTTCGCCTTCACCGCGTACGCGACGAGATGCGGCGCGTCGTCGAAGGCCTCACGGAGGTCGACCGCCTCCGCGGCGATCGCGTCGAGATCGTAGACGTAGGTCGGAGTGCCGGCGCGCGGGTCGCGGGCGACGTCCGCCAGCGAGACAGAACCCAACGTGAGGACACCATCCGAGCGACGCGACGACGGCATGCGTGGGTCGGAGTTACGGCACCGTGCCGCAAAAAACAAGCGTGGGCTTGCCTTCGGGGGCTCCTCGGCGGATGCTCCCGGCCCGGCGCAGCCATGGCGATACGACGTACGAAGCTCATCTGCACCCTCGGTCCTTCGGTCGACTCCGTCGAGGCGCTCAAGGCGCTGATCGACGCCGGCATGGACGTCGCGCGCTTCAACTTCTCGCACGGCACGCACGCCGAGCACCTCGAGCGGCTCACGCGCCTCCGTCAAGCGTCCGCCGAGGCGAAGAAGCCCGTCGCCGTCCTCCAGGATCTCTGCGGTCCGAAGATCCGCACCGGCTCGTTCGATGCGCCGTTCGAGCTGAAGGCCGGCGCCGTGATCGTCCTCGTCGAGGGTGAGAGCACCACCAGGGGCCAGCCCGACCTCATCCCCATCACGTACGAAGGCCTATCTGCCGACGTCCGCATGGGCGATCGGATCATGTTCGACGACGGCCGCATCGTCCTCCAAGTCACGGCCATCGAGCCCGGCAAGGTGATCTGCAAGGTCACGCAGGGCGGCGGCATGCGGAACAAGGTCGGCGTCTACTTGCCGACCCGCACGCTGCGCATCAGCGCGCTCACCGAGAAGGACAAGGTCGATCTCGGCTTCGGCCTGACGCAGGGCGTCGATTATGTCGCGCTCTCGTTCGTGCGCCGCGCCGAGGATCTGCGATTGGTCCGCGAGATCTGCCAGGAGTGGGGCAAGCCCACGCCCGTCATCGCGAAGATCGAGACGCCCGATGCCGTCGAGAACCTCGAGAGCGTCGTCGCTGCCTCCGACGGCGTGATGGTGGCGCGCGGCGATCTCGGCGTGGAGTTCCCGCCCGAGCGCGTGCCGGTCATCCAGCGCCAGATCTTGCTCGTGGCGCGACGCGTTCGACGTCCCGTCATCGTCGCCACCGAGATGCTCCAGTCGATGACCACGAGCACGCGTCCCACGCGCGCCGAGGCCAGCGACGTCGCCAACGCCGTCTTCGCCGGTGCCGATTGCGTGATGCTCTCCGGCGAGACCGCCAACGGCGATCACCCGACGCTCGCGGCCAGCATGATGAGCGCCATCGCCATGGAGGCGGAGCGCAGCCCCTTCTTCGAGCACCAGCCCTACGCCACGCGCGCCACGAGCGTCGCCGAGGCCATCGCGCGCGGCGCGGTCAACACCGCGCGCGAGATCGGCGCGAAGTTCCTGGTGGCGTTCACCGAGTCCGGATCGTCGGCCACCAACGTGAGCCTCGCGCGGCCGCCGGTGCCGATCGTCGCGTTCTCCCCCAATCCGCAGACGCGCCGCCGCATGGCGCTCCTCTGGGGCGTCATCCCGCGCGAGCTTCCCGCGCTGAGCGACACCGACGCGCTCGTCGACTGGGTCAGCGGCGATCTCATGGCCAACGGGCTCGCGTCTCCGGGTGAGCGCGTCGTCATCGTATTCGGCGCGCCGCTCGGCGTCAGCGGCAGCACCAACTCGATCCGCGTGCACGTCATCGGATAGCTCGAACGCACGACCCTCGTCGCACCACGACGAAGGCGCTCTCGGGGAGACAGTCAGATGGATCTGACGAAGAGATCGGTTGTCGGCAGGTTCTTCAAGGCGCTGCTGCTGGGCGGCGTGATCGTCGCGGCGCTGCTCTACACGGCGCTCGCTGCGCGCTGGGCCCTGCTGACGCGCGCTGCGCTACGCACGAGCGAGGCCGACGAAGCAGGCCAGACGGCAGCCCGAGTCGTCCACGGCGTCGTCGTGCAGAGCCCGCCCACCGAGCCTCCGTCGCG
>JAYTZB010000244.1:0-2398 GCA_043742085.1 Polyangiaceae bacterium | reverse complement strand
CGAAGAGGCCGGCGCAGGCGCGAAAGCGGTCGCGACGGCAGGCGACGAGCCACGTGCCTCTGGCGCAACCGCAGCAGCGCTGGCGGGAGCGGCGGGAGCGCCGGGACGAGAGGGCTCGGCGGCGGGCGCCGCCTTCTCCTCGTGGGAGAAGACAGAGGCGACCGCGGCAGCAGCGCCCGCGACGACACCGACGACGGTGGCGGCGACAGCCGCGACCGAAGGAAGCTTGCCGCCCGAGGGGGCTGCGTCAGGAACGACCTTGCGCGACGACGCGGGGGCAGGCGGAGCCGTCTCTTCGGTCGGCGTCGCCTTGGCGGAAGCGCGCTTGGCGGTGCCGGTGCTGGGGCGCTCGCGCACCGACGGCGGAGCCGCCGGAACGGGCGGGAGCTGGACGTCACTCGCGGGAGCCGGAGGCGCGACCGCGGGAGCGCTGCGTCGATCCTCCGGAGCCTCGCGAAGCGTCATGCGTCGAGCGCTCTCGCGATCGGCGGCAACGTCCGTCTGCGGAAGCGCGCGGGACGAGCCCACGTCCTTCGCAATGCGGGCCTGACCGGAGACGTCGCGTCGAGACGCGACATCGTCGTTGCGCGCGGAGACGTCGCTGGAGGAACCAGCCTCACGCTGCGAGACGACAGCCACCGAGCTCGGGGGCCCATCGGCCCCAGCCGGCTTGGCGACGGCGCGACGCTTGAGGACAGTGCCCGGCCCACGCCGGATGCTCTCCTGCACGACGTCGTGCGTCTTCTGCTTCTCGAGGTTGCGCTTCAGACGCTCCACGGCGTCCACGTCGACGGACGACATGTGGTTCCGCACGTCGGTCACACCGATCGACTGGAACAGCCCCACCACGGCCTTCGGGTCGAGGTTCAGCTGCTTCGCGACTTCGTAGACACGGACCTTGCTCATCGATCCTCCGACGACCACCATGCTTCGCTCCTCGTATCTGCGAACGGAAGCGCTATACGGCGCGCACTCCCGATCGCCTTCGCCACGCCTTCGTGAAGCACGGCGCACACGGCGACCTCGTCGCGACCAAAGATCGCTCCGAGACGCTGCTTGTTACCCCAGCCGATCGCCTTGCCTTGGCTGACCGCTTCTTGAACTTCAGGGAGCTTCGCTGCTGCTGCCGCATCGCATGCGATCAACACCAGCGCAGCCGTGCCGTCGCGATAGGCGGCCCGGACCACGTCCGAGCCGGAAATCGCGAGCTTTCCGCGTTTTGCACCGGCGAGCAGTCCTTCGATCCGGCGATCCGCCGCGATCACGAGCTGCTCACCGAGCGCATCCACGGTGCCTTCGACCTTGCACTTGAAGACCTTCGCGAAGCCTCCGCGAAGCGCCTTCTGTACGCACTCTTTCGAGGCGTGCACATGGGCTCCGCGACCGAATCGCGAATCGGCAAGGTCGATGGCTAGCGCCCCGTCGGCCGGATCGAGAACGACACGAACGAGGTCGTCCGCGAAGTCGCGCTTGGCGCAACCCGCGCACTGACGCCGCGAGCCGGGTTTCCCCGCCTCGCTGCTCTCGTCGTGCTGTTCAGACTCGGCCATCAATCGAATTCTTCTCCTTCTACTTCTCTACGTGTTCCCGCGGTGGCTCTTCACGCCGGCGGGGCTTCTGCTTTTTGAGCGGCTGCTGCGGCCGCCGCGGCGCTCTTGCGAGCTGCATCGATCGGCTTCCACTCGTTCTGGAGGAACTGCTCGGCGCCCTGCTTCAGCGCGCGCGCCTTCTTGATGCCGAGGCCCGTCTTGACGGCGAGCTTGTCCTCGTCCTCGCGCATGATCTCGTCGACGCTGCGGTAGCCCGCATCGGCGAGGAGCTGCACGGTGCGCTCTCCGACGCCGCGGACGAAGAGGAGCTTCTCTGCGTCGGTGAGCGGCTCGGTCTTGCTCGAGGCCGCGGTGATGCGCTCCTGGCGGAGCTTCTCCATCGTGGCCTCGGCGGCCTCGCGGATCTTCGCGGCGTTCTCGGGACCGACGCCCTGGATGCCGCCGATCTCCTCGCTGGTGGCCTCGGCGACCTCCTCGAGAGCGCGGAATCCCATGCGGTACATGTTGCGCGCGACCTGCTCGGTGATGCCGTCGATGCGGCCGAGCTGGGCGATCGCTTCCTCTTCCATCTGCTTGAACTTCGACTCGCTGATGATGTCGAGCTTCCAGCCGGTGAGGTGCCATGCGAGGCGGACGTTCTGCCCCTTGCGGCCGATGGCGAGCGAGAGCTTCTCGTCGGGGACGACGAGCTCCATGCGCCCGTCGGCCTCGTTGACGATAACCTTGTTGACCTCGGCCGGCTGGATGGCGGCGCACACGAAGCGTGCGGGGTCGCGATCCCACGGGACGATGTCGATCTTCTCGCCGCGCAGCTCCTGGACGACGGCCTGGACGCGCGAGCCCTTCAT
>JAYTZB010000243.1:0-4213 GCA_043742085.1 Polyangiaceae bacterium | reverse complement strand
CCGATGTCGACGCGCTTCTGATCATCCGGCTGGCTCACGGCGATGCCGGCGACGAGCGCCGCGATGCCCGGCGCCTCCGCGCGCGCGAACTTGCCGTCCTTGATGTCGATGTCGTGGATGATCTCGGCGAGGGCGCCGAGACCCGCTTCACGCAGACCGAAGCGCTCGATGATGGTCTCGAACGAGCAATGGTCACCGACGTGGGTAAAGTCTGCCTCGAACATGTCGAACGTCACCTCGCCTTTCCTCGGCACGTAGCCTTGGGCCGGCACGAGCTTGAAGCGTGCCTTCGAGTCGATGAAGCGCCGGATGAGCCACGCGCACGCGATGCGGTCGACGTGGACGTTCTTGCGCGTGACCCACGTGCGCCTTTGGTAGTCGGCCAGCCTCGGCCTCGCCTTGGATGACGCAGCTTCGGGAGCGGCAGACGCCTTCGTGCTCCTCTGGAGTCGCTCCTCGAGCGCGGCGACGCTCGCTTCGGCCGCCTCGCGTCCCGGCGCGCCGAAGAAGTCGATCGCGACGACGTCGGCGATTCGCTTCTTGCGCCGAGCCAGGTCGACCTCGAGCTCCGCGCGACGTCGCTCGTTCTTCAGCGTCGCGATCGGCGTGCGAGCGAGCTCCCGCGCGTCGGCGGCGATCGCGCCGAAGTCCTCCTCGCGCGCTGCTTGGAAGAGCGCCTCGACTCGCTCGTCGCTGAGGCCGTCGACGAGGTTCGCTTCGCAGACGGTGGCCTCGCCGCCTTCCTGGGCGATCTCACGGGCCACCCACTGGAAGTCCTCGCGCGTCTGGTCGTTCGAGGGCAAGACATAGACCGCGTTCTTGATCGGCACAGCTCCGAGGCGCTGCAGCCGTCGTCCCACTTTGGCGCGCAAATAGGCCGGTTTCGGCGGAATCTGGTGGATGAGGAGCAGCCATCGCGGCTGCGGCCCGTGAGCAGCGACCATCGGCTTCACGTCCCGCTCGGACGCATGACCCGCAGCACCGGCGTTCCCTGCGGTCCGGAGACCAGCGGAAAGAAGACGCGGTGCGTGACAGGGTCGACCGCTATCGAGTGCGCGTGATCGCCCGGATGATCGTGCCCGACGAGGACCACCCCGGGCCGACGGAGATCGAACACGGTCACGTCGCCGCTCTCCGCCGCGACGTACAGCCAGCCCAGCCCGGGATCGACGGCAAGGACATCGGGGCCGCTACCGGTGTGCGCCGTCGAGATGGCGTGCGCCCCGTCGAGGTCGACGCGCGCGAGCACCTCGTTGCCCTCGCACGCAACGAACGCGCTGTGCACGTCGGGATGGATGCGCAGGCCGTGCGCGCCGTCGCAGCCCGGAAGCGGGATGGTGGCGGCGACCCTCGCGGTGGCGGGATCGACGCCAACAAGCTGATCAGGCGGCGACGATCCGACGACCGTGATCCAGAACCAGCCGCGCACGGCGTCGTAGACGACGTTGCCCGTCTCGGTTCCGAGCTTCACCTGCTTGCGAGCGCCGCTGCCCGAGTCCTGGATGATCGACAGCGCGCCATCTTGCTGATCCGATACGCCCACCATCTTGTGCGTCGCATCCCAGGCGACACCGTCGGGCCCGCGTCCCGTCTTGACGCGCTTGATCTCGGCGAGCGACTTGTTGTCGATGAGCACGAGCTGATCGGGCGAGCTGGTCACGAAGATGATGCCGACGTCGTCTGCGGCGGCCACACCGCGCGCCACGGGAATTCCCTTGAGCTCCTTCAGTACCGCGCCGTCTTTCAGGTCGGCCACGAGCACCGAGCCGTCGTTCATGTGCGTGATGACGAGATGTCCGGGCCCCGGGTCGAGATCCTGGTAGTCGAAGCGCGTCGACCCACCGGGCAGCGCTACGTCGGAGACGAGAACGAGCGGCAGGTGCGGCTGTGCCGTTTCCGAAGCGGTCCCCGGTGCAGCCGCGGCATCGGGAGGCGCAGCGAGCGTCCTCCGCGCGGTGCTTTGACAGCCGGTGACGCCTGCGAGCAGCGCCGCGGCGCACGCCGCCGCCCGCGGGAGGAGCCCCGCGCTCATGTTGCTTGCGCCCGTCCGTCCCAGGCCGTGAGATCGAGCGCGCGCTTCACGATCGCCGCGAGGTCGGCTGCCTTGCCCTGACCCCAGTAGTGGAGAAAGAGGATCCGCGGCGACTCGCCCGTCATGTGCGAGTGGATGGCGACCACGTGAATGCCGCCGCTGCGCAGCGTCTTGAGCACCGGCTGCAGCTCGCTCTCTGCGACCGCGAAGTCACCGTCGACCACGGCCGCGTCGTCGGTGCCGCCGAACGCGGCCCACGTGTTGACGCCCATCGCCTTGCCGACGGTGCAGCCACATGCGGCCTGCGCCTTCCTGCCCATCGTCGCCTTGTACATGCCGTCCTTCGACGCGCCCTTGATGCCGAAGACGGCGTCCAGCTTCGCGCCGTCGATCTTGCTCGCTCCGGTGGGAAGCGCGCCGCCGAACGAGGCCGCCACGGGAGCCGACTTCGCGCGAATGGCGTGCTGCGCGTCGAGCATCGCCTTGACGCCCTTGCCGAGCTGGTCGACCGAGCCTTCGCCCCCGATGTGCATGAAGTAGACGTGCGGCTTGTCGAAGAAGAAGTGATTGTGCAGCGCAGTGACCGCCACGCCATTGTCGAGCGCCGCGCTCATGGCGGCGCTGACCTCGTCCTCGAAGAGGACGAAGTCACCCATCACCATCGCCTCGACGCCCGGCTTCTCGCCGGGAACGAAGGCCGCCCACGACGTGAGCCCCATGAACGCCGGGACCTTGGCCCATCCCGCGATGTCGACGCGCTCCTCGCGCGGGAACGACACCTTCACGACGTTGTCGGTCGTGTCAGGCTTGCCACCGGTCGCCGCGGCGATGCGCGCGGCATCGAGCGCGGGTCTCGGCGTCGCCGCGGACGACGACGCTGACGTTGACGATGACGGCGCGGTCGGTGGGGCCGGCGTCGTGGGCGTGAGTGCCGGCGAGGGCATCGCCGCAGGAGCGCCGAGCGCGGTGGTCGGAGGACCGACGCTCGACGACGGCGGTGGCGCGCTCGCGCATGCCGGTGCGCAGAGGACGATGACCGCGGTAAGAGCGATGCCACTGGAGCGGACGAGCATGCATCCGTATCTATGACAGCTGTGTGCTGGCCGCGAGCACCTTGTGACAGTTGCTATATTCACCTCGACGTTTCCTCCCTCGGCGCGCGAGCGGTGGCGTTCGGTGGCAACGACCCGTCGGTCGGCCGTGGAGCGCTGTGGTCGAGCTAAGCAGGTATTAAGGTTCAGCTCGTCGTCGCGTCTAGCTCGTCAACGCGGCGCGGCAAGCTATGGTGAACCAGTGTCTGTGGTCGGCCACGTCTTCGTGAATGCGCCCTCGCTCGAGATCATCGCGAGGCGCATCTCCTCCTTCTGCGGGCCCATGGCGCGACGCGACGACGGCGTGCTCTGCGCGGTCGCCCGCGCCGTCTTCGTGATGGCCAACAACGGGATCAGCATCGACACGCGGCGTTACGCGTCCGTCGTGCTCATCCACGAAGGCACGACCAAGTCGGAGGTCGCAGACAACACGATGATCGTGTTCCGGCTCGTATGCGACGCGGGTGATGTCGGCGTGCTCGCGACGCTCGACGTCGACCACCACACGCTGGCCACGTTCGAGCCTGGCATCCGCGGGTAGCGGGTAGCGCTCAGAATTCGGCGCTCAGAATTCGGCGACGAAACCCGCGCGCACACCGAACGTCTTGCTGTCCGCGAGGTCCCCGGCGAACGGCAGGATCGCGCTGACCGCGGGCTTGAACGCGCCGAGATGGAAGCGGAGGTACGGCTCGACGACGCCGACCGCCGAGCTGCTGCTGTCCGAGTGCGTCTGCTCGTGCAGGTCCCTGAACCAGACATGAACGCCCGGCTCGAAGGCGCGCGTCACACGGAAGCCCGCGCGAACACCGCCGACGATCTCGTTGATGTACGTCTCGTTGGCGTCACCCGTGACGTCGATCAGGTTCTCGACCTTCAGCGTGGGGGTGATGGTGAGCTCGGAGAAGCGGAAGTTGGCGGAGATCTGCGGAACGATCCCGAGGTTGCCCGGCTCGAAGAGCGCCGAGTCGTAGGAGCCGAGCGTCGCCGACGCGGCGTGCGCCGCAGCGAAGAGGTCATGGCTCCGGTACTCGAAGCGCTTTGCAGGATCGGCGGCGACCTCGGCGGCGGTCGGCGGCTCCTTCCCGCCTCC
>JAYTZB010000242.1:0-2550 GCA_043742085.1 Polyangiaceae bacterium | reverse complement strand
GTCGATGCCGACGCGCATCTCGTCGGGTCCGAGGCCGGGCAGTGCATCCAGGACGAGCTCGGCCGCCTCATCGTGATGATCGCGCTGCACGAGAAGAAGCATCGCGACGTCGGTGCGACCGCCGGCTCGCGGCTCGTCGACATCTGGAACGAGATGAACCAGTCGAAGCTGCCCTTCGACGAGTGGGTGATGCTCGAGTCGATCGCTCGTCGCGTCGAGCGCCGACTCGTCCGCGACAAGGTCGGCATCGACGTGCTGCCGCTCGACAACGAGGACGACGAGCTCGCCAAGATTGCGGCGAAGGCCAATGCCGAGCTCGCGCCGAAGACCGAACCCTGGGGCATGCCCAAGAAGCACGCCTCCGAAGCACATGAAGCACAGGAGAATCACATGGCCAACGAACTAGCGCCCTCCGAGCGCAACCCCGCGATGCTCGAAGAAGCATCGACCGCAGATCTCGTGAGGGAGGCGATGGCTGAAGCGAAGGAGCTCGTTCGCCTCGAAGTGGCGCTCGCGAAGGAAGAAGTGAAGGAGGAGCTCGTTCAGGTGCAGCACGCCGCGATCAGCCTCGGCATCGCCGCCGGCGCGTCCGTCATCGTGCTCTGCCTCCTCGCGGTGGCGCTGGTCCTCGCGCTCGGCGGCACGGCGGTCGCGGCGCTCGGCGTCGCGGGCGGCTTCCTCGTCGTGGCCGGCGTCGCCGGTTACCTGGGCTACGGCATGCTGCCGAAGAACCCGCTCGAGAAGACCCGGCACCGTCTCGAGAACGACGTCAATCAGCTCAAGGAGCACATCGCATGAGCACGCCCCCGAAGACGAAGGAGCTCTCGCTCAGCGAGCAGCGCTCGCGGCTCGAGAGGCGCGCCAACGTCATCCGATCGCGGCTCCTGCGCACCATCGACGCGCTCGACAACCGCCGCCACCAGGTGCAGGAGATCGGTCACCACGCGAAGCGGCTTGCGGCGCCGGTCGGAGCATCGCTCATCGGCATGGTGGCCATCGGCGTCGGGACGACGTTCGCCATCCGCGCGCTCATGGAGCGACGCCGCGAGCGGAGCTTCACCTACCGCCTCTCGAAGGCGCTCGCGCCGCTGCGACAGGAGCAGAAGCCGCCGTTCTGGCAGGACGCCCTGCGCAAGGTCGCCCTCACCGCGATCGGCATCCTGGCGACCGAGCTCGTGAAGCGCGGCGCCCACGGCCTCCTCGCGGAGCGCCGTCCCATCGGCCTCCTGGCTCCTCACGTCGAACAGAAATGAGCTGATCATGGCGAATCCCGAGCGCAGCAAGATGTCCAGCGAGGACCTTCCCATCCCGCGTCCTCCGCACACGAGCCACGTCGCGAAGAAGGACCAGATCCTCGTCGACGAAGCGGCGCTCGAGTCGTTTCCGGCGAGCGATCCGCCCGCGTGGACCCCGACCCATGCGGGCGCGCCCGCCGCGGCGCCGGTGATGACGGAGACGCCACGCGAGCTTCGCTCGAAGCTGCGCGTCGACGTGGACAACCTGGTGCGAGGCGACACCGCCGCGCAGCTCGAATACGTGACGAGCGCGCTCCTCGAGGCCGGTCGTCATGTCATGCGCATCCCGCTGCCGGCGTCGCCGGGCGTCGAGCTGCTCGAGGCGGTGATCCGCGGCAAGCAGGACGGCCTCGAGCTGGTGATCGGCGCCGACTACGACACGAACCCCAGCGGCACCGCGGTGCTGCTCGGCCTCGCGCGCGTGCTGTCGGGCCACACGTTCGGCCGCACCGTGCGGCTCGTCGCCTTCGCGCAGGGCAAGGACGGCAGCGAGGCCTACGCGAAGCGCTTGCACGAGCAGGGCATCACGCTGCACGGCATGCTCAGCCTCGACAGCGTCGGATTCCTGTCCGACCGGCACGAGACCGGGTCGCTCGCGTCGCGCATCGTTCCGGCGTGGAGCGGGACGTTCGTCGCGTTCGTCGGTGACTCTCGCTGGAAGGATTTCGTCGAGGAGGCGCGCACCGCCTTCGCGCTCGGTACGCAGCTCCAGGCGACCACGCATACGCTGCCCAGCGTGATGCCGCTCGTCGCGGCCTCGGATCAGCGATCGTTCGCGCACGAAGGATTCCCCGCGGCGCTGCTCACCGACACCGGTCCGCTCCGAAACAAGCATCTCCCGAGCAAGAGCGACATGCCGGCGCTCTTCAACTACGACGCGATGGCGGACGTGGTCTTCGGGCTCGCGTCGGTGGCCGCGCGCCTCGCTTGCGAGGACGCTCCGGTCAAATGACGAGACGCGCGAGCGCGTAGACCGCGAAGGCGGAGCTCGCGAGGATCTGGAAGAGCGCGACGCGGCGAAAGACCGCGCGGTCGTTGGTGGGTCGGCACGCCCACGCGACCCCGAACGTGAGCGGGAAGGGCGCGGCAGCGAAGAGCGCGGCGTCGATGGTCCGTCCCATTCGCCACGCGGCGAACGCCATGAGCGCGCTGCCGGTCGCGAAGAGCAGCCCCGCGACGCGCGGCGTGCCGGCGCGTCCGAGCATCATGGCCACCGTGCGATCGCCACGTCGTGCGTCTTCGTCGATCTGGAAGA
>JAYTZB010000241.1:0-3974 GCA_043742085.1 Polyangiaceae bacterium | reverse complement strand
AGGCCCGTGATGCGCGAGATCTCCTCGGGCGTCGCCTCGCGTCGATGCTGCGTGAGGAACGACGCGCGCATCTTGCCGATGCGGCGGCGATCGTCGGCGACGTGGACCGGCAGGCGCAGCGTCCGATCGAGCAGGGCACGCTGGATGGCCTGCTTGATCCACCACGCGGCGTAGGTGCTGAAGCGAAAGCCGCGCGTGTGATCGAACTTGTCGGCGGCGCGCATCAGCCCGAGGTTGCCCTCCTGCACGAGATCGAGGAGCGGCACGCCGCGATTGAGGTACTTCCGCGCGAAGAGCACGACGAGACGGAGGTTGCCGACCACCAGGCGCTCCTTGCCTCGCTTCAGCTCGCGACGCGACGCCTCGATGGTCATGGAGGCATCGGCGTCGTCGACGGACGTTGCGGCGCCGCCACGGATCGCGGTGACGACCGACTCCACGATCTCTCCGTCCAGGCGGATGCCCGCGAGCGTGTCGACGACGGCGCTCTGGAGGTCGGGGTCGCCGGAGCAGCTGCCGCTGAGCGCACCGCGCACGATCTCGGTGGTCTTGCCGAGGTCGAGGCCGGCCTGGTCCGGGTTCAAGACGAGCGCGCGAATGTCGATCTTGCCTTCAGCGAGCTCGTGCGAGAGCTTGCAGAGAGCACGAGCGCCCGACGGGGCGCGCACGAGCGCCTCGATGAGCGATCGCTCCGCAGCCACGATCTGGCGCGCAAGCTGGACCTCTTGCTCCGGCGTGAGGATGCTGCTCGCAGCCATCTCTGCGAGGTACATCGAGTCGACGTCGGCAGACCCCGTGCGTTCATGGCTCGCGCGGCGAGAGCGCGGGCGTACCTCGTGCTCGGCGCGCTCGCGGGCGCGGCTCTTCCGAGCGCCTACGGTCGGGCTGCTCCCCCGAGCAGTCGAGCTGAGCGCCGACGAGGTCTGGTTCTTCGGATCGGCGATGTTCATGTCTTCACCGCCCCGAGCGCGAAGAGCTCTCGTGCGGATTCATACGTTAAGCATCGGGCTCGACGGCGTCTCGACGTGGGGCCGTGATTCGTTCGCATCCTGCGCAAGGTCGAAGCAACGTGCGCGCCGTCGTCAAGCACGACCTGACATTCTCGCGCAAACTCCGTGGTCGCGCTTTCCGCGACGACTCCATTGGCATGCGGCGCCGGAATGAGAGAACCTGGTGCCGTGAGCGAGCCCCGTGATGCGCGCCGCGGAGTGACCCCGGCACAAGGACCAGCGCCGACGCAGACGCCTGGAGCGCCAGCACGTCCGGCCGGAGCGGTGCGACCTCCCGCAGTCTCGTCCCCGACGGCACCGAACGCGCCAGCCGCGCCTCGCGCGGCGGCTGCTGCGGGTATGCCTGCGCCCGCGCCGGCGGCCGCGAGGATGCAGTCCCCGCGCGCGCCCGCCGTCGCGCCGAATGTCGCGCCTTCCCCGCGTCCGCCGGCCGTCGCGCCCCCGACCTCGCCCGCGCGCTGGGAAGACGAGCCCGCGAGCGACAGCTGGGAGAACGCTCCCACCGTGAACAGCTTTCCGGAGCCGAATGCTCTTCCCGCGCCGCCGCCCCGTGTAGCGCCCGCGGCACCAGCAGCGTCGCCGGCAACGCAAGCGTCGCCCGCGACCCAAGGCGCGCCTGCCCCCGCGACGCCGGCCTCACCGGGCACGATGCGCGGTCCGTATCCGACGGCGCCGGGCATCGGCGAAGGCGCGCCGCCACCGCCGCCGCCAGCCGCGGGCGGCGGACGCCCTGCTGTCGCCGGTCCGACAGGCGCTGCGCGAGGAGCCGCGGCGAGCCCCGCGACGGCGGGCACGGCTGGGCTCGGCTCCGCGATGCGCGAGGAGGTCTGGGCCATCGTTCGCGCTGCCGTCGAAGAGGCGATGGGCCCGCTCGTCGCGCGCCAGCGTGAGCTCGAAGCGCGTGTCGAGCGCGCGGAGCGCGGCGTGATCGGCGCGAGCGGCAATGCTGCCACGCAGCTCCAGTCGATCAGTCCCATGGGTGGGCCGTCCTCCATCCCCGTTGCGTTCGGTCCGTCGCTCGCGCCGCCCGCGTTCATCGCGAAGGCTCCGCCACGCGTCCCGAGCTTCGACAACGAGCCCTCCTCGGGCACGAATCCCGGCGGCACCACCATCCCGGATCTGAAGGCGGCTCCGGCGTATCAGAGCGGCGGCGGCGTCGCGGCTCAGCCCGCGCGCGGCCCGATGCAGGCGCGCCTCTCGTTGCCTCCGCAGGGCTACGGCGTCACCGTGATGCAGTCCACGCGGCCGACGCTCGACCTCGATGCCGTCGGTCCCGTCGACGTCGATGGCTTCGACGGCGGCCAGCGCAAGCGTCGCGTGGGCTACGCGGTCGTCGTCATCATGCTGATGATCATCATCGGCGTCGTGACGATGACCGTCCTCAGCCACAGCTGAGGACGATGGACCTCAACCGCGTCTCCGCCTTCGTACGCGTCGTCCACGACGGAAGCTTCACCGCCGCCGCCAAGTCGCTCGGGCTTCCGAAGTCCTCGATCAGCCGCAGCGTCGCGCAGCTCGAGCAAGATCTCGGCATCCGCCTCCTGCACCGCACGACGCGCCAGCTCCATCTCACCGATGCCGGCACGGCGTTCTACGAGCGCGTGTCGCGTGCGCTCGGTGACATCGACGAGGCGACGAGCGCCGCGTCCGATACGCAAGCCGAGCTGAGCGGCGTGGTCCGCATCACCGCGCCGGTAGACATCGGGGTGTGGGCGCTCGCGCCCGTCGTCGCGCGCTTCGTGCGGAAGCACCCGAAGATCCGCGTCGAGGTCTCGCTGACCGGTCGCGTCGTCGACCTCGTCGCCGAGGGCTTCGATCTCGCGGTCCGCGCCGGACCGCTGCGCGACTCTTCGCTCATCGCACGCCGCGTCGGTGGTCTGCAGTCGGTAGCGTACGCATCACCGAGGTACGTCGCGCGCCGCGGCGCGCCGGAGGAGCCGAAGGATCTCGCCGACCATGCGTGCGTCCTGTTCCGCTCGACGAGCGGCAAGGCCACGTGGGAGCTCGAACGCACCGGCGGGGGGCTCGCGTCGGCCGATGTCAGCGGGCCGGTCGCGACGGACGACCTCTCGTTCGTGCGCAAGGCGGTTCTCGCCGGCTGCGGGATCGGGATGCTGCCCACGTTCTTGTGTGCGCGCGCGGAGCTCACCGGCAAGCTGGTACGGGTGCTGCCGGACTGGTCGCTCACCCACGGCGCCGTGCTCCACATCGCCTATCCATCGACGCGCTTCGTTCCGCAGCGTGTCGTCATCCTGCGCGAGTATCTCCTCACCGCGCTCGCCAAGATCGGCAAGCTGTGCGACCGCAAGGGCGGGGAGCTCGAAGGGAGCGGGCCTGCGAGGCGCGCGCCGGCCAACCGCTGAGCGCCGGGTCGCGAGGGCTCGCTCACTGCGTGCGGAAGAAGGACCACGTCGCCTCGGCGGCGCGCGTCCACACCCAGTGGCCGAGCCCCGGGATCGGGCAGAAGCCCACCGCCTTGCCGGACGGGCATCCGCGGTAGACGTGACAGGGCTCGTAGCCCGTCGTCTCCATCTCGTCGCTCTTGCAACCGTTCACGTAAGCCCAGTACTCCGCGGAGAAGCGCCCGCTGCTCAGCGTGACTCCGTAGTCGTCCTCGCCATGCAGCGCGAGCATCGCGATCGGCGCCTGATCAGGGCACTTCGGATAGCCATTCGGCCAGGTCTGCGCCTGCTTGTACGGCGCTCCGCCGGCGTTGGAGGCGATGGCGCGGAGCAATCCATGGCGCTGGCACGCGATGACGTTGGAGAGGAAGCCGCCGCTCGAATAGCCGGTCGCAAAGAGCCGCGAGCGATCGACGGGGAAGCGACGAGAGAGCTCGTCGAAGACCGCCTCTGCGAATTTCACGTCGCGATTCTCGAACGTCGTCTCGAGGTCCCATGTGAAGCCGATGCCGTCGAGATAGGCGAGGATGGCATCGGCGCCCGACGCTTGCTCGAACGGAAA
>JAYTZB010000240.1:0-7418 GCA_043742085.1 Polyangiaceae bacterium | reverse complement strand
GTGTCGAGATCGCCGAAGACGAAGCCGCCGCCGTGGAAGAACACGAGCAGCGGCGCGCCGTCACCGCGGTCCGGCGCATAGTGGCGAGCCTTGAGCTTGCCCGCGGCGCCGTCGACCTCGAGGTCACGGACGCTTGCGACGCGCGTCGGCGGTCCGGCGATGAGGAGAGCAGCCGCCTTCTGCTGCTGGCGGAGCGCGTCCGGTGTCGTGAGCACCATCTGCCCGCGCTTCTCGTTCGCCGCGAGGAGCAGCTGCAGCTCCGGCGCGAGGGTATGTCCGTCGATGACGATGGGCTTCTTGCCGGAGAGGGCGAGCTGCACGCTCTCGGGAAGCGAGCAGAGCGTCTTCATGAACAGCGCACCGAGGCGATCGGTGATGGTTCGCGGCGGAGCCGGATCGCGGCCTTCGTGCGTTTCCGCGTTGCGAGAGCTTCGAGGCATGCAGACATACTCCGACGGATCGAAGCGCTCGACACGTCTCTTGAACGTGAACGTGAAACCGGGCCACAGCGTGGAGTTCCTGCTCTGCGCGTCGAGGTACCAGCTCTTGCAGCCGCCCGACGTCCACACGGTGCCGAGCGTCTTCCGGTCGACGAAGTCGACGAACGCGTTCTGCGCCTCGATGCGCGGCTCGACGCTCGCGAGCTTCGCGCCGTCGAGATGGCGGAGCGCGTTGACGACGTGCTCGATCTGGCTCTCGATGATGGTGATCACCGACGTGTGCCCGAGGCCGGTGTTCGGGCCCTGGAGGAGGAAGAGGTTCGGATAGCCCGACACCGTGGTGCCGAGATGCGCGGTCATCCGATCGCTCCACGTGTCGGCGAGGCTGCGGCCGCCGCGCCCGACGATGCGCTTCGCGAACGGGTACTTCTGCACGTGGAAGCCGGTGCCGAAGATGATGGTGTCGACCTCGTGCAGCGTGCCGTCCTTGGTGAGGATGCCCTGCGGACGGATCTCGGCGATCGAATCGGTGACGACCTCGACGTTCGCCTTGGTGACGGCGGGGAAGTAGTCGTCGGAGAGGAGGATGCGCTTGCAGCCCATCGTGTAGCTGGGCGTGAGCTTCGCGCGGAGCTCCGGATCGCGGACATGTCGCGCGAGGTGCTTCTCGGCGAGCTTCTGGCCGACCTTTGCGAGACGCGCGTCGAAGAACGGCAGGGCCATCAGCTCGCGGAGCGCGTAGATCCGCGCGCGCAGCAGCCACTGCGCGGCCTCCGAGCCACGGAGCACGCTTCGCTCGCGGTCGGTGAGCGCGCGATCGTTGCGCGGCACGATCCACGGGGGCGTCCGCTGGAAGATCTTCAGCTCGCCGACCTCGGGCTGGATGGCGGGAACGAGCTGGATGGCCGACGCGCCGGTGCCGATCACGGCCACGCGCTTGCCGGTGAGGACGTGGTCGTGGTCCCAGCGCGCGGAGTGGAACGTGGTGCCGGCGAACGTCTCGAGACCGGGCAGGGAAGGGACGGCCGGCTCGCTCAAGCCGCCCACCGCGGCGACGAGGACGTCGGCGGTGAAGACGCCGTGCTTCGTCTCGAGGCGCCAGCGCTGCGCGTCCTCGTCCCAGGTCGCCGCCTGGATCTCGTGATCGAAGCGGACGCGCGGGAGGATCCCGAAGCGCTCCGCGCACGCGCGGAGGTAGGCGTGGATCTCGGCTGCGGGCGAGAAGCTCCGCGACCACTCCGGGTTCCTCGCGAACGAGAAGGAGTAGAGATGGGATTCGACGTCGCACGCGCAGCCCGGATAGGTGTTGTCGCGCCAGACGCCGCCGAGGTCGTGCGAGCGCTCGAACACCAGGAAGTCGTCGATGCCGGACTGCGCGAGGCGGATGGCGGTGCCGAGACCGCCGAACCCGCTGCCGGCGATGGCGACGCGCACATGCTTGGAGACATGCTTGGGGCTCTGTTCGACCACGGTTTCTCCCTGCGCTCGCGATTGGTACCAGCGCGTACCGAGGACTATGGTACTATCTGGTACCAGGATGCAAGGCCCGGCCAGCACAAAGATCGACGACGCTGCCGACGAGCCCGCCCAGAGCCCCGGCATCCATCGGCTTCGGCTCCTCGAGGGGTTCTCGGCCGCGGTCTCGGAGCGCGGTTACGCCTCCACGACCATCGCGCACATCGTGAAGCACGCGCGCGTGTCGAAGCGAACGTTCTACGAGCACTTCGCGGACAAGGAGGAGTGCTTCCTCGCCCTCTACGCGGAGGCGACGAACATCCTGCGCGCCGGCGTCGAGCACGCGCTTCGCGCGCCCGCCGCATCGTGGGAGCTGCAGCTCGAGGCCGGGCTCGATGCGTATCTCTCGGCGCTCGAGGCGAACCCGGCGCTGACGCGCGCGTGCCTGCTCGAGATCCAGGCGGCGGGTCCGCGCGCTCTCGAGCTGCGGCTGCGAGGTCACGCGAAGTTCGCCACGCTCCTTCGCGAGTTCGTGGAGCGCACGCGGACGAGGCACCCCGAGCTGCGGCCGCTGACCGAGGCGATGGCGACGGCGGTGGTCGGCGGGATCGACGAGCTGCTGCTCGTGAACGTCGAGGCCAGCGCGAAGAGTCGCCTTACCGAGCTGCGCGAGACCGCGGCGGAGCTCATGCGCGCGGTGCTCGGCGCACGGCGCTGACCGCGCTCGGTCAGTTCTTGCTCAGCGCGAAGCCCGCCACCACCGCGCTCGCGGACAGGACGGCGTTCTCGGCCTCGACGGGGACGATGCCCATGGCTGTCAGGGTTGCGACACCACCGATCACCGTGGCGACAGCCAGGGCGAGCCAGCGGGTGCGCCGTACCTGACGACGCCGGTCCTCGATCTGGCCGAGAAAGCGCTCGACCCGCATGAAAGAAGGGCGATCGTGAGCCTCGATGGTCTCGATGCCGTCGTCGCTGGTGATGTCGTGGGGGGTGCTCATGGTCGCCTCCGCAATCTCGGAGAGGCCGATGCACCGCGCGTGCCGGCTACTTCAGGCTCACCGGGGTGCCATCGACCTTCACGCGGAAGATGACGTAGGGCTTCTGACGGAGGTCCTTGCCGTCGTTGTACTGCGGCTGGCGATGGAGCTGGTTGGCCGTGAAGTAGAGGAACCCGTCATTCGCCAGCGACAGCGTGTCCGGCCACAGCGCGCGCGTGTCGGACACGACGGTCTCGAACATGCCGTCGGTCTTGCGACGGAGGATGGAGTTGCCCTCGTAGCTCGTGACGTAGACGCGGCCCTCGGCGTCGGACTCGAGGCCGTCCGACGCGCTCTTCTCGCCGAGGTCCTTCACGGTCTTCGCGACCTCGGCATCGGGCAGCTTTTCGTTGGCGAGGGCGTCGGTCGACACCGCGTAGAGCCGTCGGCTGGCGAGCGGACAGTAATAGAGGAGCTTGCCGTCCGCCGAGATGGCGATGCCGTCGGCACCCATGCCGATGTTCTTCGCCGGCTTGCCGGGCTCGCGGCTCATGACCGGGCGCCCCTCGACGATGGGCAGGAAGCCCTTCTCCGCCTTGGTGCTGGGATGGTCGTCGAGCTTCCGCCAGCTCTTTCCTGAGTCGAGATCGACCACGATGATCCCGTTCGCGCCCTCGCCGGCCGAGTCGGTGATGAAGGCCATGCCGCCCTTGCCGCGCTTCAGATCGAAGCGGATGTCGTTGGGGTAGCTCGTGGCGAGCGCGACGTCGCGCGGGAAGACGATGGTCTTGAAGACCGCGTTCTTCTGGAGATCGATCCCGACCAGCTTCGGTCCGCCGAGCTCGGATTTCCCCATCTTGATGCTGCCGGTGTCGAGAACCCAGAGGCGATCCTGCGGATCGACGACCACGCTCTGCACGGAGACGAAGCCAGCCTCGAGCTTGCCGGCGGGCACGCGGTTGATCGCCTCGTCCGGGAACGCGAACGCCTTGCCGTTCTTCATCTCTGCGACCGTGAACTGCACGTCGTCTCCCCAGCGCGGGAAGTTCACGAAGACGCGCCCCGTGCGGGAGACGGTCACGCCGGTGGGCATCGCGCCGTCGAACGTCGCGACGGTCTCGAGCTTCCCCTCGGGAGCCCACGCGGTGAGCTTCGGATCGTTGTCCTTGGGGCTGTTCTCCACACTGGCGTTCGTCACCGTGGGATTCTGCGGACGCTCCGGCACGGTCGGCTGCGGCGGCTGCGCCGACGGATCCTTGCAACCGGCGACGACCTCGACGAACCCGAGGAGGCCGAGAGCCGCTGCGACACCGACGTGAGTGGTGGTCTTCATCGTCCGCGCGCTCGTGCAAACCGCAGGCCGCGCGGCACCTTCAGCGCAGTCGCTCGGCGAAGAAAGAGAGGACACGATCGAGCGCCACGCGCGTCGGGTGGCCGGCCTCGTCGACGAGATCGCCCGTGACCACGGAGTGCGCGGTGCGCGGGATCCGCGCGGCATTCCCGGGCGCGGAGTCGATCTCGATGGCCTCGAAGCGATCGCCGAGCTCCTCGCGGAGGTGATCGAACCGGGCCTTGCGACACAAGGGATCGTTCGTGAAGCGCATGCCGAGGAGCGGTACGCCCTCCGACGCGCGGCGCTTCACCACCGCGAGGTCCTCAGGCGAGAGGTGCAGCCCGCGCCGCGCTGCTCGGGAGAAGCCGGCGGGAAGCGACGGCTGGCTCAGGACCGGCGCCATCATCCATTCGTCGACCATCAACGCGAGCGCGAAGTTGCCGGTGATGCACATGCCGATGGCGCCCACGCCCGGTCCGCCCAGCTCGGCGTGGGCAGCGGCGCAGAGCGCACGCAACCACGAGATGATCGGGCTGGTCTCGTTGGCGGCGAAGACGCGGAACTCGTGATTGATGCACGCCCGCGCCATCTCCCCGGCAGCGTAGAGAGGTGTCATCGTGCGACCGGGCGTGCCGAACAGATGTGGCAGGAACACCGTGAAGCCCGCATCCGCGACGATGCTGGCGAAGCGTGACACCTCCGGCGTGATGCCCGGGATCTCGTGCATGACGATGATCCCTGGACCCGACCCGCGGCGGTAGACGTTGCGCGTCTTGTCGTCGAACGTCATCGGCGTCATCGAGAAGCCGTCGAGCTGCACGGGCATGGCTCGCAGCTTATCCGCGATGAATGCGTGATGGGCGTCCCGCGCGCCGCCGGACTAAGGTGGGCCCATGCCCGAAGACTTCGCGGAGATGCTCAACGGATCGCTCGACGGCTGGAACACCGCCATGGGCCTTCGCTTCGTCAGCGCCACCAGGGACGAGGTGGTCGCCGAGCTCGTCATCGGGCCGGCGCACCTCCAGCCGTACGGCATCGTGCATGGCGGCGTGCACTCGGGCGCCATCGAGACGGTGGCCTCGGTCGGCGCGGCGCTCCATGCGATGCCGCTCGGTCGCTCGGTGGTCGGGCTCGAGAACCACACCTCGTTCCTGCACGCGGTCCGCGAAGGGACTCTGCGGGTCACGGCGCGTCCGCTCACGCGCGGCGAGCGGACGCAGGTCTGGGAGGGCACGGTCACCGAGGCGAACGGTCGCGTCGCCGCGACCGGCCGCGTTCGGCTCCTCGCGCTCGAATCGGAGACGGCGCTCGCGGGTCAGCGCGTCGCCGTCGACGACGTGGAGCCCGTCACTGGTTGAGGTTCGGAGGTCAGCACGCGGCATCGAGGGCGCGGTGGGGCGAAAAGTCATGCGAAACCGACCGAAAGCGGCATCTCGAGCGCGGTTTCGGTCGGCCCGGCGCTTGCTGAATGTCACGGTGAGCGGCCGAACCGCTCCCATAACCAAAACGGAGATCGATCATGAAGTACGGACTCGCCTGGCTGCTCGGAATCCCGATCCCGATCCTCGCCGTCGTCTATCTCGTCTCGCACTGTTAGCCCCTGCGACGACGCTCAGGACGCCGCTCGGAATCTCCGGCGGCTCCTGAGACGGACGTGCGCGAGTCGTGGCCGTCGCGGAGCCTCAGGGGTTCGCGACGACGATCCCGATCGCGAAGCCGTCCCAGCCCTGCGCGCCCACCGTCTGCATGGCGGTGGCGCTCACGCGCGTCTCGGCGGCGAGGAGCTCGACGAACCGTCGTACTCCGATGACATCGGGATCCTTGCTCGACGTATCGGTCACGGCACCATCGCGCACGACGTCGGCGGCCACGATGACCGTCCCCCGGCGCGCGAGCCGCAGCGCCCAGTCGAGGTACTCGGGGTCGCTCGGCTTGTCGGCGTCGATGAAGATCATGTCGAAGTAGCGGGGCCTCTCCTCGAGCAGCTGCGGAAGCGTATCGAGCGCTCGCCCGACGCGGATGTCGACGAGGTCGGCGACGTTGGCTCGCGCGACGTTGGCCCGCGCTACGTCGGCAAACTTCGGGTCTGCCTCCAGCGTCACGACGCGCCCGCCTTCCGGAAGGGCGCGCGCCAGCCAGATCGTGCTGTAGCCCCCGAGCGTACCGATCTCGAGGATGTGCTTCGCGCGCTGCATCAGCGCCATGAGCATGAGCAGCTTGCCCTGCGGCGCCGACACGTGGTGCGGCGGCAGACCGGCGGCGGCGCTCGCTTCGAGCACCTCGTCGAGCTCGGGATCCGCAGGATGGAGCGCGCGTGTGAAGTAGTCGTCGACCGCGGCGAAGCGATCGTCGGTCATCGCGCGCGCCTCACGCGACGACCTGCACGCCCTTCCAGAACGCGACTCGGTCCTTGATCGACGCGGCCTTCTCGCTGGGCGTCGGGTAGTACCAGACGGCGTCCTTGTTGACCTCGCCGTTCACGACGACGTCGTAGTAGCTGGCGATGCCCTTCCACGGACAATTCGAGTGCGTGTCGCTGGGCTTGATGTGCTCGCGCGCCAGCGCGCTCGCCGGGAAGTAATGGTTGCCTTCGACGACGACGGTGTCGTCGCTCTCCGCGAGCACTGTGCCCTTCCAGATCGCCTTCATGGGCGACAGGGTAGCGCAATCGTCGGCGACGACCGCCGTCGATGTCCCGCTACTACGCCCGGCCCTTCCGGGCGTATGATGAGACTGCATGGCGGCAGAACCTCCGCAGCGTCCGCCCACACCTCCCGCGCCTTCGCGTCCTCCGCCGCGCGCCGTCCGCGACACGCCGGCGCCGCCGCTCGGCCCGCCAGAGGAGAATCCGGACCAGGCGCCCGATAGCGTCCCCACGCGCGGCGGCCGGCTCGGCACCGTGCCGCTTCGTCCGCTCATCGACATCGCGCAGGCCGGCCTGACGCTCACCGTCGAGCGGGAGGCAGGCAAGAGCGTCGAGCGCGTGCTCGTGCACGAGGGCGACGTGGTCCGCATCGGCACCCACGCGTCGAACGATCTCGTTCTCGACGACCCTTCGGTCTCGCGCTTCCACTGCCGCATCGTGCCCGATGCCGGTCCGCCGGCGGGCTGGCGCGTCGAGGACTCGGGCTCGCTGAACGGCACGCGCCTGCAGGACCTGCGCATCCTCGGTGCGGTGCTTCCCGGAGAGGCCACGCTCTCGCTCGGGCA
>JAYTZB010000239.1:0-1812 GCA_043742085.1 Polyangiaceae bacterium | reverse complement strand
TCGTCCCCTCGGCCTGCTCGGACTCGGCGCGCTCACCGCCCTCGTGGTCATCGCCTGCGGCAGCAACGGCGAGGGCTCTGCCTTCGGCGGAGGGACGAGCGGCAGCACGGGGACGAGCGGCGCCGGAACCAGCGGGACGAGCGGGAGCATCGGCGGGACCAGCGGAACGAGCGGGGCCAGCGGCACGAGCGGCACCACCGGAGGCATCGGCCCCGCGTGCGCGACGTCGACCGCCACCGGCAAGGCCGATCCCGTCTACCTCGTCTTCGTGGTCGATCGCTCGGGCAGCATGAAGTTCAACCCCGCGCCCAACAACAAGTGGGACTCGGTGCTCGCGGGCATGACCACGTTCTTCAAGGACCCCGGCTCGGCTGGGCTCTTCGCATCGGAGCAGGTCTTCCCGCAGACGGCGCCGAGCAACGACCAGTGCACGGCCGCCAACTACCAGGCGCAGCTCGTGGGAATGACCGCCCTCCCCGACTCGGCCGGCGTCCTCGCATCGACGCTCACCGCGAACGGTCCGGATCCCAACTTCGGCACGCCGACCAAGCCCGCGCTCGACGGCGCCATCGCGTTCGCCAAGACCGTGCAGGCCACCGGCAAGAAGACCGCGCTCGTGCTCGTCACCGATGGCGAGCCGAACAGCTGCAACAGCGATCTGTCGTCCACCGCCACCGCCGCGGGCGCGGGGCTGCCCGACATCAAGACGTACGTCATCGGCGTCGGCGATTCGCTCACCAACCTCGATCAGATCGCGGCCGGCGGCGGCACCATGAAGGCGCTCATCGTCTCCACCACGAATCCCGCGGCGATCAGCGGCGACTTCGTGAAGGTGCTCGGTGGCATCCGCACCGAGGCGCTGAAGTGCGAGTATCCGATGGGCCAGCCGCCCAACGGAGAGACGCTCGACATCAACAAGGTCAACGTCCAGTTCACGCCCAAGGGCGGCATGGTCACGACCCTCGACTACAGCGCGGGGTGCACCAACGGGAGCGGCTGGAAGTACGACGATCCGGCGATGCCCACGAAGATCATCATCTGCCCGACGAGCTGCAACACGCTGCTCGCGAGCGCCGAGGGCAAGATCGACATCGTCTTCGGCTGCAAGACCGCCGGCGGCACGCCGCGCTGAGCGGGCGCGAGATCGACCGAGAGCGAGGACGACGACGGTGACGGCATCCCTCGAAGCGACCCTCCGCGAGACGCCGAAGCAGCGATGGATCCGGCGCCTCAAGAAGGCGGCGCTGAACATCTTCTTCGCGGCGATGGCGTATGCGCTCATGGTGCTCGCCGCGCGGCTCCTGCACCGGCGCGTCCTCTATCAGCCGCCGGACGACGACGCGACGCAAACCGCGCTCCCGGAGGGCGCGACGCTCCTGACGGCGAAGGCGGCCGACGGCGTGCCCGTCAACGCGCTGGTCTTCGAGAATCCCAAGGCCACGCGCACCATCGTGCATTTCCACGGCAACGCCGAGACCGCCGAGGCGAACGCGTTCCTCGCGCGCGAGATGAAGAAGCGCGGCTTCGCGACGGTGCTCGTCGAGTACCGCGGCTACGGACGATCGAAGGGGACGTCCCCTACCGAGGAAGGGCTCTATCTCGACGCGGCGGCGGTGCTCGATGCGCTCGGCGCTCGTGGCCTGAAGCCGGCCGACATCGTGCTGTGGGGACAGTCGCTGGGCACGGGGGTCGCTGCCGAGATGGCCAGCCGGAGTCGTGGCGACAGGCTCGTGCTGGTCGCGCCGTTCACGTCCACCGCCGACATGGCATCGCGCGTGATCCCGTTCATGCCGGTGTCGATGGTGATGGTCG
>JAYTZB010000238.1:0-3258 GCA_043742085.1 Polyangiaceae bacterium | reverse complement strand
TTCGCGCCGCGCGTGTTGTTCGGGATCTTCTGGATGACGCCGGCGCGGTCCGCGATGAACATGACGGGCTGCGGGTTGTTGTTGACGCCGTTGTCCTCGGACGCCGCGATGATGATGGTGTGCGTCGGGGTGAAGGCGATCTGCGGGCGCATCCAGGTGCGCTCGCCCTCGAGCTCGGGAAGGTCGATCTGCGGACCGGCGGCAACGCCCGTCTGCGTGAGGTGAGCGAGCGCGAAG
The DNA here is from genome assembly GCA_043742085.1 of Polyangiaceae bacterium. GTDB lineage: Bacteria > Myxococcota_A > Polyangia > Polyangiales > Polyangiaceae > Labilithrix. The sequence continues at coordinate 3,021 of JAYTZB010000238.1, read as the reverse complement.
CCGCCCTGCATGTAGCTGTCGTTCGCGGCGTTCTGGTTCTTCGTCGCCTGCGAGCGGGTGAACGTGGTTCCGAGGAGGACGTCCGCGGGGTTCGACTTCGCGTCGAACGTGAACTGCGCGTCCATGAGGCCGGCGCCGGTGTTCTTGCCGATGCGGGGCGCGCCGTTCTGCAGGGGGCCGAGGAGGTCGCCCTTCAGCCAGGTCGTCTGGAACGTGTTCAGGACGACGGTGTCGCCCGCTGCCGTCGGGTCAGCGTGGGCATAGTCCCCCGCGAACATGGCCAGCGTCGCAACCACACCTGCACAAATGCGAGACGTCTTCATAGCGGGCATCCTCCAAAAACAACGAACGGGTGGTGCGAGTGCCGACCTCGCCAATCGCTCCCCAGCGCGGCTCAAACTCAGTCGCGTGAAGTCGCCGTGTTACTGGCGAGCTGGACGCTCAAATCTGTGTCCTCCGAGATGACGCTCAGCTCGCGCGATGCGGGCTTCGAGCTCTTGAAGATCTGCACGCTGCTCACGAGCGCGTCTTTGTCGGTCGTATCGTAGCCGGCGCCCGTCACCTGAAGCGCCGCGGGAACGTGAACGCGAACCTTGCCGTGATTGTGCTTGGGCAGCGTGAAGAAGAAGTCGCTCGAGATGGTCTTGAACTTGTCGCCGTCGGCGTGCGCGATGACGTCGTCACCGGCAACGAGCTCGACGGCCTTGATGCCGCTGGTGTCGACGCCGAATCCGGCGACGAGCTTGGCGACGTTGTACTTCTGCTCGCCGTCCGCGGTCTTGTCCATGAGGAGAGCGTCGGAGAGCGCGCGGCGCTTCACGAAGCCGACCATCTTGCCGTCGACGTAGATGCGCGTGCCCTTGACGGCATCGCCCGACGCGTACGGAACGGCATCGGAGCAAGCGCCGTCGGCGCCGACGTGACAGGACTTCTTCGCGTCGATGAGCGGAGAGGCCTTCTTGACGTAGATGGTGACCTTGCGAATCTCGTGCACGACGAACTCGTTCTTGAGGCCGTCGGTGTCCCAGCGAGCCGTCGCTGCGCCCGAGACACCGGAGAGGAACTGGAACTGGAAGCGGTTCTTGTCCTTGAGGAGCTCGCTGCCCTCGACGCTTCCGATGCGGTCGTTGTTGCCGTGGACGTGGATCGACTTGATGCTCTCGGGAGCAACGCCGATCGCCTTCACGTAGTCGTAGAGCTTGTAGCGGACCGAGCCGCCCTCGAGCGTCTCGGACGGCATCGAGGGAAGGTCGCCGTAGCGGAGGACCGAGGCCTGCACGCCGTCGACGAAGACGCCGACGTCGAGGCCCATCATCTTGCGCGCGCCGTGCTTCGGGTCGTTCGGGTCGAGCTTGCCGTCGCCGCCGACGCCCACGCCGTCCTTCGCGTCCTTCTCTGACTTCGTCGCCGCCGCGAGCGCCGCCGCTTGCGGGAAGGCGGGCTCGCTCTTGTTCGCGCTCGCCGGAGCGAGCTCCGGGGTCTTCTTCGAGCAGGCGGAGGTGGAGACCACCACGCCGGCAACGACGACCATCCAGAGGGGCGTCGCGAAGGTCTTGCGGGGCGAGTTCAGCATCGGGGACACCGAACACTGGTGCACTGGCTGTGCCGACCGCCCGAAGCAAATGCCTACATCGTCGCTTTCTCGGTTTTTGCGGAAAGCTGCTCGTGTCACGTCACGCGAAACCGCTGTAACCGCGATGTAACTCGGATCCAGAGATGGCAACGCTCCGGCTCAGCGGAAAGGTGCGCTTGCGCGTTTCGATGCTCTCGAGACCCGCAATGCGCTGGATCCAGACCTCTCCAAGTGAGCCTGCGAGACCGCAAAAGGGGTCGTGTACGAGTCGCGTGGGAGCGGACGGTGGACGGCAAAAAGCCTCGTCCGATCAACGTCGAACGAGGCCTTTGCCCGCGGGCCTGACCCCCCGCGGATGTGGTCGGAGTCCCCCGGTGGGGTCCGCCGGTGGGTGACTACTTCGCGCCGAAGTTTCCGGCGCGCAGCTTCGCTTCCTTCTGGAGGCCGGCGACGTCCTTCTTCGCCTTGACGGTGATCTCGGTGCCGTTCTCGATGTCCTTCACGTCGACCGTGGTGTCGCCCTCGACGACCACCGGGCAACGACCAAGGCCGCCGCCGCCCTTGCCCTCGGAGTTGTGCTCGACCTTCGGCGGCTCGGCCATCTTCGCGACGTCGGCCGTGTGCTTCGCGCGATCGCGGATGTCCTTCACCTTGTCGGCGGCACCCGGGGCCGCGGTGACGGTGACGATCACGCCTTCCTTCGAGTCCTTCACGGTGGTCTTCGCGCCTTCGACGGCGCTCGGGCAGTGCGCCATCTTGTGGACGCCCGCGCCCGCGGAGCCGGCCATTCCCGCTTCCTTGTCACGATCGCGCGTCTCGCGGCGGAGCCAGTCGACCTCGGTCTTGTCGAGGGCGAGGACGGTTGCCTTCACGCCGTTGGGGAGATCGGTGGTGGTGAGCTTCGTCTTGCGCATGACGATGGTGCAGCGGCCGTAGATGCCGTGCCCGCTGCCCGCGTGGTCGTGCTTCACGCCGGCATCGACCTCGTTCCTGTCAGCCTCGACGAGCTTCACCGTGCGGGCCTTGATGTCCTTGGCGGCCGCATCGTCCTTGCCAGTGATCGAGATCTCGATCCCGCCCTCGATATCCTTGAGAGCGACGGTCGCGCCGGGCGCGGCGGTCGGGCAGTTGTTCATGTGACCGCCGGCAGCGCCCGCGTCGCCCATGGCCATGCCCGCGTCGTCCGCGGCGGCCATCGCATCACCGGCCATCGTCGTTGCGGCGTCTGTGACCGTCGACGTGGTCGTCGACGAGGACGGGACCGGCGCGGGCTCCGTCTTCTTCTTGTCGTCGCAGCCGGCGGTGCCGAGCGCGAGGCCCGCGACCAGCGCGAGCGAGGCGAGACCGAACGGAGCCGCGAGGCGACCGGAGCGAGACGAGCAAGACGAGAAGCGAGACGTCAACGCAGTGAGTAGGCGCACGATGGCCTCCTGGGCAGGGTTTTCAGC
>JAYTZB010000237.1:0-2847 GCA_043742085.1 Polyangiaceae bacterium | reverse complement strand
CCCACCACGATGACGATGGTGTTGATGTTCTGGATCCACTGCGGAGCGACCTCGACGCCCCACACCTTGCGATCGACGTTGTTCACCGCGAAGAGCTGGAGACCGCTCGGCGCCATCTGGTAGAGCGCCCAGAACACCAGCGACCCGAGGGTGAGGATCAGGTAGGCCCACATGTTGTTCTTCTCGCGCGCGTCGCGATGCTTGAACGTGAGCCAGGCGAGCGCGAGCGCGACGATCAGGCTGATCGCCTTCACGAGCGTCTCGGTCCCGTGCGGGTGCTGGAGGAGGAACCACACGATGGGCACGAGGCCGAAGAGGATCGCCACCCCGATCGCGAAGCGGCGCCGGAGCTTGCCGGTGTCGGCCTCGAGGAGCGGCGTGTTGCGATCGGCGAGCATCTTCCAGAAGACGAGCGCGATGATGATGGCGACGAAGTTGCCGACGGTCGCGAAGATGAAGAGCGCCGAGTAGCTCTCGGTCTTCTGGTAGTGGCCCGCGGCCGTGAAGCCCACGAAGAAGCCGATGTTCATGCCAGCGTAGTTCCAGAGGAACGCGCCCTCGCGGCGGGGGTCCTCCGGCTTGAAGCGCTGCGTGAGCATCATGTTGATGCACGTCACGTTGAGGCCGCTACCGGTGAGGAACAGCGCGAGCCCGAGGTAGAGCAGGGCCACGGTCCCGCCGGCGATGCACGCGCAACCGAGGACCTGGAGGACCATGCCGCCGACGAACAGGTTGCGGTTGCTGAGGAAGCGCCCGCCCAGGTAACCGCCGAAGAGGTGCAGCCCGTAGTTGAAGGCGCCGAACACGCCCATCATCGTGGTCGCGTCCTTCGCGGGGAAGTGCAGGTGCTGCGTCGCGTAGAGGACGAGCGTCGAGTACAGCACCGCGAAGCCCAGCGTCGCGAAGATCTGGATGAAGAAGAGAACCCCGGCGCCGTCGGGGATCTGGGCGAGGCGTGCTTTCAGTGACGACACGGTCGGTTCCGGTAGCAGCAGGGCCAGCCGGAGTCGACTGCAACGGGCCGCCCCTCGAGGGCATCCAACATGAACCATGAAACTGGCCGAAAAAGGGCGATTCTCTCCGCCCCCCAAGCTGCCGAAGCACGCGCAGGTCGTCTCGCAGGCGCTCTCGTCGTGGGCCGACGTCCACGCGCGGACTCACTGGCTCCTCGGCGACGAGTCCGTGGTCGACGGCGCCGACTTCTACGTCGGTGACGAGGAGATCGGGCACCTGCACCTCGAGGGTCAGGCGCACATCGCGACGGGTCTCGTCCTGCGGAAGGCGCTCGTCACGGCGAAGCTCGCCGCGCCGTTTCGCTGGAGCTCGAAGTTCGTCGTTCACGACATCGCGCGCGTCTCGGACGTGGAGCACGCCCTGTGGCTCTTCCGTCTCGCGTACGACCGCGCGCGAGGCGCCTCGGACGAGGAGCTCGTGACGCGCGTCGACGCGTACGAGCGGTAGCCAATCGGGTCGTGTACCCTGGCCGCTCCCATGGCCGTCGACGTCGTGACCGAGATCGTGATCGAACGCCCACCTGCGGAGGTCGCGGCCTACGCGCGCGAGCCGGAGAGCGCGCCGGCGTGGTACGTCAACATCGAGTCGGTCGAGTGGAAGACGCCGCCGCCGGTCGTCGTGGGATCACGCGTTGCCTTCGTCGCGCGCTTTCTCGGGCGGCGCCTCGCGTACACCTACGAGATCGTCTAGCTCGTCGCCGACGAGCGGCTCGTGATGCGGACGAGCGAGGGGCCGTTCCCGATGGAGACGACGTACACCTGCCAACGGCGGCACGCGCATGACGCTGCGAAATCGCGGTGAGCCCGGCGGCTTCGGCAAGCTCGTGGCCCCGTTCATGGCGAGCGCGATGCGTCGCGCCAACAAGAAGGATCTGGCGAAGCTGAAGTCCATCCTCGAGAGCCGATAGCCCGATAAGCTGGAGTCGTGAGGGGCTTGGGCTTGGAACGGGCGGCATGTCTCGTGGGCGCGATGCTGGTCGCGTGCGCGAGCGCACCGCCGCCGCCTCCGCCTTCGACGCCGGCACCCGTCGTCGATCCGGACGAGCACGACGGACCGCCGGACGAGCCGGCGCCGATGGCGACCGTGACGGGAGTGGATGCTCCCGAGCGAGCCGCCCCGCCCTCCACCAAGAGCTATGACGACGCGCTCTCCACGCCCGAGAGGCTCGACGTCAACGATGACCGCGTGCACCTCACCGATGCGCAGCTCACGGGCCCCATCCGAGGCGTCCTGACCGGGTGCCGCGTGCCTTCGAAGGCGAGGGTGACCGTCAAGACGGCGGTGCAGGGCGGTCGAGCGATCGGCGTGACCGTCATCGTGAGGTTCGAGCACCCGACCCCGGCGAAGCGGCCATCGAGAGCGGCCGCGAGAATGGCGGCCGCGACGGCGAAGGCCGAGGCGAAGGTCTCCGCGAAGATCGTCACGTGCGTCGATCGCGCGGTTCGCGCCGTGGTGTGGCCGCCGAGCAGCCGTCGCGACTCGTTCGCGACCGACTTCTGAGCCATCGCCGCGTCAGAAGATCTCGGGCGTCGGTGATGGCGGCGGCCTCGGCGCGGCTGGCGCGGCTGGCGCGGTGCGGCCGCACATGACCTTGAAGCCCTCGCTGCAGTACTTCCGTGCCCACTCCTCCTTCATCATGAAGAAGCTGCGCGGACGGTCGAACACGGACACCGCTTCCGCGTCGCGGCCGTCGCGGAGGAGGAACTCCACGTAGAGATCGCAGCGATAGCCCTGCGCGCACGACTTCTGGAGGTACGGCATCGCTGCCGTGCGATCGGGAGCGCCGCCCAGCTTGCCCTCCGCGAGCATGCTGCCGATCGATCCGCACACGCC
>JAYTZB010000236.1:0-7320 GCA_043742085.1 Polyangiaceae bacterium | reverse complement strand
GCCGATGCCTCGCGACCGGCATCGCCGGAGGAGGACGCGGGCATGGTCGCTCCGGACATCACGCTCGCGCCGGTGCTGGCGCCGCCGAGCGGCGTGAAGGTGCCGTGGTGGAAGGATCCCGACGCGTCGACGCCGACCGGCGAGCCTCGCGACTGCGCGATCGCGCGCTGGCAGAAGGACGCCGGCCGCCCCGAAGCGAGCTGGAGCCCCCTCGAAGCAAAATGCCGCGCCGCGGGCGGCAAGATTTGATTTGTGAAGAGCCCGTCCGCGCATCGGACCGCTCGGTTAGGATACGCCTCGCATGATCCCCGGCTTCGGCAAGGAACAGATCTCGATCGGCAGCGCGCCGGACAACGAAGTGGTCCTCCAGGGACCCGGAGTGGCTCCGCGTCACGCTCGCATCGCCAAGCAGAACGGCCAGCTCGTCTACTTCGATGCGGGCGCCGGCGCATCGACGGCGAACGGCGCGCCCATCGCGCCGAACCAGCCTGTTCCCTTCGATTTCCGCACGCAGTTCGTGATCGGGGGGACGGGGGTTGGCAACGGCGTGCCGGTCCCGCTGTCGCATCCCGCGATCGTCCTCATGACGATGGCGCGCGGATCGATCACAGCTCCTCCCGGGCATCTCGTCATCGGACGCGAGGCCGCGAGCGCATCGCTCGTCATCCACAACTCCGCCGTCAGCGCCAATCACGCCACCGTGATGATGGACCGCATGATGGTGCAGGACGCGGGCTCCACCAGCGGCACGTACGTCGCGGGCCAGCGCATTCCCGCGAACACGCCGACCCCGCTCGACCACAACGGCGTCGTCGCGTTCGGCCCCATCCCGGTGCCGGTGTCTCTGCTCGGACAGCTCGCGCAGGCGTTCGCCGGCGGCGGTGCAGGCGCCGCAGCGGGCGCTGGCGGAATCGGCGGAATTGCGCCGGGCACGAGCGCGGCCATCCATCAGCCGCCGGCCGGTCCCGGTCCGGGAGGCGAGGCGGCGACGCGACCGAAGCATCGCACCGTCATCGGTGAGCTGAAGCTCGATCAGCTCCAGGGCCAGGTCATCACCATCGGCCGTACGCCCGACAACCAGATCGTCGTGCCGCACCCGCAGGTGAGCGCGCGCCACGCGCAGATCACCAACCAGGCCGGCCAGCTCAACATCGAGGACCTCGGCAGCGGCAACGGCACGTTCGTGCGCGGGCAGCGCCTCGCGAAGGGCCAGCGCGTCCCCGTCGCGAACGGCGAGAAGGTCTACATCGGCCCGATGCCGGTGCTGATCCACATCGCCGGCCAGCAGGTGAACGTCGTCGTCGAGGACCAGCAGGCCTCGTGGGCCGGCAAGCCGCTCTACGAGATCGAGGCGTGGGATCTCCTCCTCGAGGTCCCCGATCGCGACAACAAGTCCGAGATGAAGACCTTGCTCGACCACGTGTCGTTCAAGGCCCTCCCCGGCGACATGATCGCGCTCATGGGTCCGTCGGGCGCCGGCAAGACCACGCTGCTCCTGACGCTCAACGGTTATCTGCCGCCTACGAGCGGCCAGGTCCGCATCAACGGCGACGATCTTTACGCCGTCTACGACGCGCTCCGCGGCGTCATCGGCTACGTGCCGCAGGACGACATCGTCCATCCCGAGCTCACCGTCTTCGAGGCCGTGAAGTACTCGGCGCGCTTCCGTCTCCCGAACGACTACTCGGAGGCGGAGATCAACGCGCGCGTCGAGCAGACGCTGCGCGATCTCGGCCTCGAGGCGCAACAGCACCTCCAGATCGGAAAGCCCGAGAAGAAGGTGCTCTCCGGCGGGCAGCGCAAGCGCGTCAACATTGCTCTCGAGCTCGTCACCGACCCGGTCATCCTCTTCCTCGACGAGCCTACCTCGGGTCTCGCCGCCGACGACACCACCGCGCTGATCAATCTCTTGCACGATCTCACCAAGAAGACCGGCAAGACGATCATCATGACCATTCACCAGCCCGCGAAGGACGAATACGAGAAATTCAATCTCGCGTTCATCATGGGTTATGGCGGAATACCCACTTACTTCGGGCCTACCGGCGAGCCCAGCTACAAGTTCTTCCGTACCATTCTCGACAATCCGCAGAGCCCGTTCCGCAACATGTCGATCGCCCAGGGGCGCAGCGTCGACAACCCGCGTGACATGTTCGACATGCTCAACATCCGCGAGCGTGGCGTCCAGGAGGCGATGAAGCGGACCGACGCCAACGTCTCCCGCAACACCGCCCGCCTCGCGGCCGCTCGCGAGTGGCGCGGCGAGTTCATGGCGAACGGCAATCCGGTCTTCCAGCAGATGTACTCGGGCCGCCGCGCCGTCGGCACCGAGCCTGCCGCACGCGGCGTTCCTCATCGCGCCGACGTCGCGCTCTTCAACCAGCTCATGCTGCTGATGTCGCGCTACTGGAAGATCAAGGTCCGGGACACGGCGGGCGCCGCGATCATGTTCCTCCAGGCGCCGGTGATCGGCCTCATGCTGGCGTTCGTCTTCGCCGGTCAGAAGGAGGCGGTGCCGTTCTGGTGCCTCGGCGCGCTGCAGGAGCTCGGCAAGAAGGTCCAGAGCTCACAGGGGTCCACCGATCTCCTGGGGCGCATGCTGGCCACCAAGGACGAGACCGCGGCGATGTTCTTCGTCGTCGTCTCCGCCGTCTGGTTCGGGACCTCGAACTCGGCACGCGAGATCGTGACCGAGCGCTCCATCTATCTGCGCGAGCGGATGGTCAATCTATCGATCATCAATTACGTATTCTCGAAGTACATAATCCTGAGTCTCATCTGTGTATTCCAGTGCACGATGCTGCTCGGAATCGTGTTCTTCACGCTCGGATTCCACGGCGGCATCGTCGCGTTCTTGCTCGAGCTCGCGGTCATGATCGCGGTGGCGATGAACGCGTGCGCGCTCGGCCTCCTGCTGTCGACCGTCGTGGCCTCGGCCGAGGCCGCGATGGCGCTGACGCCCATCGCGCTCATCCCGCAGGTGGTCCTCGGCGGTCTGATGGTGCCGATGACCACCAACCCGATGCTCAAGCCGCTGATGTACATCATGCCGGCGCGATGGGGCTTCGAGGGCTCCATCGTCCACGAGCGCCTCGCCATCGCGGCAGACCCGGCCTGGTACATCGATCTCCAGAACCCGACGCTGAACAGCCCACCCGACTACGTGTTCGCGGGACACTTCCAGTGCGCCGTGGCGCAGATGGGCTCCGACGCGCTGAAGGGCGCGTGGGGCTTCACCGCGTACGACCAGTTCTACCTGCCGTTCGCCGTGCTCTACGGCATGACGGTGCTGATGCTCATCGTGCTGCTCCTGATCCTGAAGAAGCGCGATCCGGTCTGACGCTCAGGACATGAGCGCCAGCGACGCGAGTTGCGCTCACGGGGCGGGGACTCGACCCTGGGGATCGGCAGCGAGGTCGACGAGGAATGTCGCCGCCTGCGCGCGCGCCTTGGGGTCATTGAAGACGACGAAGTGCCCGTCGTGGCCGGCGGTCGGCACGAACTGCGCGAGGACACCGCTCGCGCGCCCGTCGCCGATGTTCCCGGTGGTGCCGCCCGCGGCGATCGTGACGTCGGCGAGCCCGGCCCATCCCGCCTCGACCACCGGATGCGTGCCGGGCGCCTGCCGGGGGAGACCGATCGCGACCGAAAGCGTCTCGATGGTGTGGGGCGGCGCATAAGAATCGCCTGATCCATCGGACGCGACGCCCTCGGTCTGGAAGATGCTCTTCGGGGCGCTGGTACCGCGGGGCGTGCGCGCGATGAAACCGCCATATTCCAGGGGATCCGCGGGATCGACGATGGTCTGCACGAGCGTCATGACCGGGTGGAAGATGTCGAGCTCTCCCGCGACGTCGGACCCTCCGAGGCCGACGAGGATGCGGAACGCGGCAGCGACGTCGACGGGCTTCGTCTTCTCGAGGAGGCTCAGCGCAAGGTCGCTGCCCGCGCCGCTGAGGACCGCGCCGCGTGCGAGATCGCTGCCGGCGAGGAAGAGCGGGCCGTTGAGGCCGCCCTGCGAGTGGCCGAAGAACATCACCTTCGTGCTGTCGAACGCGATGTCGGAGCCGGTGCTCGAGGTCGCCGCCGGGACCTTGGCATGCGACGCCGTGAAGAGGCGAGCCTGCTGCACGACGTCGATCGCCGACTGTCGATTGCTGGTGCGGGCGGCGAGGATGTTGTCGAGGTTGAAGAAGAGCAGCTCGATGGTCGTCTCGCGCTGCGGATCGTTCTCGGCGGGCGCGCCGGGCCTGGCGCCGTGGAAGATCTGATCGACGCCCATCGCCGCGAGGCAGCGCGAGGTGAGCGCCTGGGCGGTGCCGTCCGAGATGTACGAGCGATAGTCGCCGCCGGTGCCGTGCGCGTAGAGGACGATCGGGTATCCGGCGGGAGGGACCGGGCACTTCGCGGCGTCGGGGACGGCGAGCGCGAAGCGCAGGTCGAACATGTTCTGCAGCTTCGGCTTGCCGCCCTCGACCACGAAGCCGCCGCCGTCCGCCGGCTTGCGGAACGGCACCGTGCCTGCCTGGTAGTTGGGCGACGGGCCGTAGGAGCCTTCGTAGACGACCATGTCGGCCGTCGTCTCCTTCTTCACCCACGCCGATGCGGTGGGCGCGGGGACGTTGGCGACGACGTCATCCATCGCGGCGAAGGTCTCCTCGGTGGGATCGTCGGTGGTGAAGACCGTGAGGTGCACGATGTCGGCGGTGGCGATGCCGGAGGCGGCGAGCTCGTGTACCGCCGGCGCGTAGAGGTCGTGCGCGGCACGCGTCCGATCGGTGGTCGGCTTGCGCTCGAGGATCTCCTCGAGGTCGGGGCTCGTGCCGACCGGCGCGCCAACGAGCGATCGTACCCTGCTCGTGACGACGATCGCGTATCGGGTCTTCGCGCGGAGCGGTCGCCCGAGCATCGGCATGACCGAGAGCGTGTTCGCCGGCCAGTAGACACCCTCCTCCTGTTGCCAGTGGATCTGCGCGAGGTGCCGCTTGCCGTGCTCGGGTGACGAAGGATCGACGTCGACGATCTGCACCGACGCATCGTTCGCGAGCGTCGACGGCGGGTCGGCCGGGAGCGTCGTCGGATCGATCGAGCCCTCGAAGCGGAGCTGTGCGGCGGCCGCGGGCGAGAAGCCTTTGAGGAGGCCGCTCGTCTCCTTCACGTACAGGGAGAGGAGAGGCAGCGTCGACGGGTTGGGGAAGCCCTTGAAGACGATCGCGCCGGTCGCGTCCTTCCGGAGGTCGCTTGGAAACGGTTGATCGAAGAACGACTTGTCAGCGAGCTCGTCGAGCGATGTGGTCACGACGAAGAGCGAGCGCGTCGCGGTTGCGCCGCCGCTCGACGACGAGCCCGAGCTCGAGCTGCACGCGCCCGTCGCGATGACGGCGACGACCGCCGCGAGGCAGCGAGCGCATGCCGAGGACAATGACGAGGAAGGATGGCGCATCAACGCCTCGGATATAGCACTCGGAATGGCGGCGCCACAGCCGTGCTGGCATGATGCGCGCGTGATGTCAGCGCATCGCGTGCCCGCGCCGCCGGCCTGGAGCGCGGAGCTCCTCACCGTCGGCGTGACCGGTACGAACGGCAAGACGACGACCACGGCGTGGGTGGCCGCGGCGCTCCGCGCGCTCGCAGCCTCGAAGGGCGAGGGGCCCGTTGCGCGCGCGACGACGGTCGGGTTCTTCCTCGACGACGAAGAGGTGGCGGTCGAGAAGACGTATGCGGGCTTCATCGCGGCCATGCAGGCGTGCTTCGACAGGGGCGGACGGCACGCGGCGGTCGAGCTGACGAGCGAAGCGCTCGCGGGAGGCTTCGCGCGAGCGTGGCCGTGTCGCGTGGGCGTGTTCACGAACCTGACGCACGATCATCTCGATGCCCATGGGAGCGCGGAGCATTACCTCGCGAGCAAGGCGCAGCTCTTCGTTGCGCTGCCCGCCGGCGGGGTAGCCGTGCTCAACGCCGCCGATCCGGTGTTCGCGCTGCTGAAGGAGGTGATCCCGCCGGGGGTCACCACGCTGTCGTACGCGGTGCCGTCGCGGGGTCCCGTGCCTGAAGAGGTGGATGTGATCGCGACGGCGGTGGATGTGTCGTGGTCGGGGACGCGCATCGCGTGCTCGGGATTGCTGCGCGAGCTGAGCGTGCGAGCGATCGGCGAGGTCTATGCCGAGAACGCGCTCGCAGCTCTGCTCGGCGCGGTCGGCGCCGGTGTGCCGCCGGCGCTCGCAGCGGAGGCGCTCGCGGCCGCGCCGCCACCGCCGGGACGCTTCGAGGTTATGCACGAGCGGCCGTATGTGGTCGTCGACTATGCGCACAGTCCCGATGCGCTCGCGAGAACCGTGTATACTGCACGGAAGCTGGCGGATCAGGCGAAAGGCGCGCTGGTGGTGATCTTCGGAGCGGGCGGCCAGCGCGATCATGCGAAGCGCGCGCCGATGGGCGAGGCCGCGCGGCCCGCGGACCATGTGATCCTGACCTCCGACAATCCGCGCGACGAGGATCCGGCGGCGATCGCGGAGGCGATCGCGATGGGCCTGCGCGGGCATGCCTCGGTGCGGGTCGAGCTGGATCGGCGCCTCGCGATCACGACGGTGATCGCTGCAGCCGGGGAGGAGGATGTCGTGCTGATCGCGGGCAAGGGTCACGAGACGGAGCAGCATGTGGGGGCTGCGACGAATCACTTCTCGGACGTCGAGGTGGCGAGGGAGGCGCTCGCGAGGCGGTGACGTTGCAGGTGCTTTCGTGGAACGTCGAGAACCTCCGCACGTATGTCGAGACGACACCGGGGGCTCTCGCGACGTACGTCGAGGCGATCGTGAACGTGTATGCGGTGAACGGGACCAACAAGCCGTACGGGGACCACGACCTCGGGGGTATCGAGGGCGATCGGCACGAGTGGACGCGGCGGTTCATCGAGCGGCTCGCCGAGGAGTGCGCGTCGCTGAAGGCGCGAGGTCTCGAGCTGCTGCTGCTCGGCGACTGCAATGTGTCGCGTACGAAGCTCGATGCGGTACCGCGCCTGCGTACGGAGGAGCCGCACGCGACGGCGCGAGCGGCGTTCAACGAGGTGTTCATTCCGTCGCTGGACGTGGTGGAGGTGTTCCGCGAGCTCCACCCGACCGCTAAGAAATACACGTGGCATCGCCGTGGCGCCCGCCGCCCGGATGCCGCGCCGCTCTGGGTGACGCTGCGCCTGCGGGGGGTGATCGCCGCGCGTGCGCGTGCGCGTCGGCCAGGATCCCGCGCAACATCGTCTGGACGCGCTGGCTGCGAAAATTCGGTAGGCCAGCGCGCGCGCGCAGCGTCACGTGCGTCGGGTGTCGC
>JAYTZB010000235.1:0-1525 GCA_043742085.1 Polyangiaceae bacterium | reverse complement strand
TCGCGTCGGCGCGGAGCACGGCGCACCGAGGAGCATCGTAGGCGAGGCAGCTCGCTGGGCTGCCGCTCGCGCCCGCCGTGGTCACGGTCATCGGCTTCGTGATGGAGACCGCGCCGGACAGGCGGAAGATCCCCGCGGGCAGCGCCAGCGTTCCGCCCGAGGGCGTCGCGTCCAGGCAGGCCTGGAGCGCGAGCCGAGCGTCCTCGACGCCGCCGGGATCGGCGAGCACGCCGGAGCACAGCGCCACCTTCGGAGCCGCGGCCGCCTCGACGTCGATCGCATGCATCGGGCTGGCTTGTCCGAGCCACGCGACGCCCTCGCGAACGAGCTCGTAGGAATACGCGTGCGATCCGGTGAGCGGCGGCGCATGCACCGGTACGACGACCGTGACCTGATGGCCCGTCGGAACGTCCGCCGGCAGCGCGATCCGTCCCGGGGTCCACGTCTCGACGTCGTGGGGAGCCGCGGGGCCGAGCTTCACGCCGGCGGGGGCCCCCGCCTTCGCGACGCTCCACGTCGTGGCACCGCAGTTCGCGAAAACGACGCGGGCGTAGGGACGGCTCCACGGCTCGACGGTGGCGGGCGGCGCCATCTCGTTCACGAAGACGACCTCCGGCGCGCCGGGCGGGCACGCGTAGTCCGCCACGGCGGCGCTGCAGGTCGTGCCGTCGCAGGCGAGCCCGTCTCCACAGACGAACCCCGCGCAGCAGCTCTCCGTCAGATGACCACACGGCGGTGGGGGCGCGTCGCCGCCCTCGCTCGCGTCCTCGCCCGCCGCAGCGTCGGTGCCGACGGCCGGCGCCGCGTCGCGGCTGGGGACTGCGAGCGATCCCGGATCGACGGCGTCTCCGCTCGACGCACACGCCACGGCGAACGCCGAGAGAGCGACAGCGAGCGCGAGACCGGACGCGCAGACCGAGAGCAAGAGGCGACGCATGCGCATCGTTGTACCACCACGCGCATCGCCTGAGACGGCGTGCGGCAGTCGCGCGAGGGAGGTCAAAACTCGACGTCGACGCACGCGAGCTTCGGCAGCTTGCCGGCGGCGTCCTTCTCCGCGTCGTGGATCACCACCGAGTGCGCCCCGCCTCTGCGCACGGCAAAGGGCGCCCTCACGTGGCGGACGCCCACTCCGGCGCCGTTCGACGTGAAGTCGAGGTGCACCTCGTTGCTCTCGTCGGTCGCACCGCCCGGCACGTTCTGGTAGTGGCCGCCGCCCTTGTCCGGCGGGGCGCACGGCTTCGTGTGGACGTGCGCAGCGAACGCCGTGTCCGCCGGGATCTCGAACGCCACCAGCGTCAGCGACGTGAAGGGGTCGATGCCGGAGCCGCTGACGTCCTCCTCCGTCACCGTGAGGACGTCGACGGAGCCCGAGATGTTGGCGAGCGGATTCGGCCGGCCGTCTCCATAGGGATTCGCGTATGCGGTGAGAGGAGGATGCGGAGTTTCATGCTCGACATGTGGAGCAAGCGCGAGGCCACCCTCGCGCCGTGCCTCGCGCCGAGGCGCGGGCTGCCCGAAGCAC
>JAYTZB010000234.1:0-3423 GCA_043742085.1 Polyangiaceae bacterium | reverse complement strand
TCTCCTTCGACGGGTCCTTCGAGGGCTTCAGCTCGAGGTGCTTGGCGAGGGTGATGGTGAGCACGCCGTCCTTCACGGTGGCCGAGGTCTTCTCGACGTCGATCTTCACCGGGAGAACGTTCGATCGACCTCATTCAATCGCGAGAACATGATGTCTACCTCCTTCGACGCGGCGCAATCTGTGTTCTCCGCCGACGACGTCAAGGGGGAGCGAGCGCGCGAAACGAAGGTGTCGGCGCTGTGCGAGCGCGAGACGTTTGCCACGGCCGCACAGCGCGAAGACAAGCCTCTGAGCTCAGACGATCACGCGCTCAAGCGGTCTTGCAGCCGCCCTGGCCCTTGCAGCCGTTCTGGCCCTTGCATGCATGCTTGGCAGCGGGCATCGCGGGGGTCCCGGACGTCGAGGGCATCGAGCCCGCGGCGGCTGACGGGTCGGTAGCGCCGGGCCCCATCTTGTCACCACAGCCGACAGCACCAACGAGAGCGCCGCCCATGGCAGCCGCGAGCAATACGGTAGAGATCTTCATGACAATTCCTCCTCGGTAAACGTGCTTCACCGCGCACGACGGACCGAGATACGCGCGAGGTGCGGCTCCGGTTTCGTGCGAATCGCCCTACGCAACTGCGCCATTGCGACTCCATGCCGGATGTTGCGCGCTGCACGATCGTGCCATGGTTCCTGGGAGAAGAGCAGGGAGCGATGAAAACGCGGCAGGTAGAGATCGAGCGAGCGTCCACCGGTGTCGGCGGGCTGGACGTCATCCTCGGAGGCGGCCTCTTCAAGAACGCCATCTACATGGTCTCGGGACGGCCCGGCGCCGGCAAGACCATCCTCTCGAACCAGCTCGCGTTCGCGCATGTCCGCAGTGGCGGTCGGGCCGTCTACGCGACGCTGCTCGCCGAGACGCACACGCGGCTGATCGCGCAGGTGCGCTCGCTGTCGTTCTTCGACGAGAAGGTGATCGGCAAGGAGCTCCACTACCTCAACGCGCTCGAGGCCATCACCGAGGGCGGGCTGAAGGGCCTCCTCGAGCTCGTTCGGCGGATGGTGCGCGATCACAAGGCCACGCTGCTCGTTGTCGACGGCATGGTGACCGCCGAGACGCTCGCGAAGTCAGCGGACGAGTACAAGCGCTTCATCAGCGAGCTCCAGGCCTGGGTCACGGTGGTGGGCTGCACCGTCGTGTTCGTGACGAGCAGCGGCATGGGCAGCGTCGTGTCGTCCGAGCACTCGATGGTGGACGGCATCATCGATCTCTCGTCCGAGCGCTTCCAGATGCGCAACATGCGTTACCTCACGGTGACGAAGCTGCGCGGCGGGGCCTTCCTCGAAGGACAGCACTCCTACCTCATCACGTCCGACGGGCTCGCCGTGTATCCGCGCACCGAGGCGAGGCTGCCGCCGGGCGGCGCAGCGCCCTCGTCCGAGCGCGTGACCACCGGCGTCCGGAACCTGGACGGCGCGCTCGGCGGAGGCCTCGTCGCGCAGTCGACGACACTCCTCCTCGGCCACTCGGGCTCGGGCAAGACCGTCATGGGTCTCCAGTTCCTCGCCGAGGGCGCACGGCGCGGCGAGAAGTGTCTGCACTTCGGATTCTACGAGCCGCCGGCAAGCGTGATCGGCAAGGCCGACCGACTCGGGCTCGACTTTTCCGGGCTGATCGAGAAGGGGGAGCTCTTCATCAAGTGGTTCCGCCCCGCCGAGGTGATCATCGACGCGCTCGTCGAGATGCTGCTCGACATCATCCGCACGCACGGGGTGACGCGCCTCTTCATCGACGGCTTCGTGGGTTTCCGCAGCACGCATCCCTGCGAGCGCATGTCGGTGGTCTTCTCGGCCGTGAGCGACGAGCTCGTGTCGCTGGGAGTCACGACGCTGATCTCCGACGAGACGCGCGAGCTGTTCGTTCGCGACGTCGAGGTGCCAACGCAGAACGTCTCGGCGATCTTCCACAACATCCTCTTCCTGAGACAGGTCGAGGTCGACGCCGCGCTGAAGCGGCTCATCTCGGTGATGAAGACGCGTGACAGCGCGCCCGATCGTCGCCTGTGGCACTACGAGATCGGCGATCGCGGCGTCGAGCTGCTCGCGCCGTTCGACCCCGGGGACAAGGGGCTCATGGCGGGCGGCGGGAAGGGGCACTGAGCGCGGCCATGGCGACCATCCTCGTCGTCGACGACGAGCACGCGATCGTGGAGACGATCGTCGAGCTGCTCACGTGGGACGGGCACGCGGTGCTCGCGGCGAGCAATGGCGTGCGCGCCCTGGAGGTCCTCGCCACGCGCAAGCCCGACATCGTGCTGCTCGACTTCATGATGCCGCTGAAGGACGGCATCGAGACGCTGCGCGCCATGCGCAACGACGACGCCCTCGCCTCGGTGCCGGTCATCTTCATGACGGCGGCGCCGATGAGCATTCCCCCCGATGCGCCGGCCTACCAGCTTCTGCTCGTGAAGCCGTTCAACGTACAGGTCCTTCGCGAAGCGATCCGGACCGTCCTCGGACCCGATCCGACCGGCTGACGTCGCGCGGCAGCGTCACGCGCAAGGTCGTGCCCGCGCCGGGCGTGCTCTCACAGGTGACCGTGCCGCCGTGCGCGTCGACGAGCTTCTTCACGATCCACAGGCCGACGCCCAGGCCTCCAGGATGACCAGGCGCCGAGCCCCGGAAAAATCGCTCGAAGACGCGTCCGAGGTCCTCGACGGGAATCCCTGAGCCGCGGTCCTCGACCTCGATGCGCACCTCGTGTGGCGCGCCGACGAGCCGCACGGCGACGGGGTGACCGGCTCCGTACTTGATGGCGTTGGAGACGAGGTTGTCGATGATCGTCTCGACGTGCGGGCGATCCCAGCGACCCCGCAGCGAGCCCTCGCAGCTCACGTCGATCGGGCAGCCTACCCACTCGGCGGCCTCGCGGACGCGACCGACGATGGCGTCCACGATGGCGCCGAGATCGTCGTCGACGGCGTCGAGACCGGTGGGGCCTTCGAGGCGCGACACGTCGAGGAGGCGCCTCGCAACGTCCGTGAGCCGGGTCACCGAGACGCCGAGCATCTCGCAGCGCTGGGCGAGGAGCGCGCGTGGAACGTCGCCGTCACCGTTCCCGCCGCGCATGTTCTTCACGAGGTCGAGCCCCACGGTGAGCGCCTGGAGCGGCCCGCGGATCTCGTGCCCGATCATGGTGACGATCGATGCGCGAGCGGCCTCGGCCTCGTCGGCGCGGCGGTGCTGACGCCGGGCCTCGAGGACGGCGCCGATGTGGCCGGCCGCGGCGCAGACGAGGGCTTCGCCGAGCGGCGCGAGGGTGCGGGCGCCCCAGGCCACCACCTCGCCGATCGGCTTGCCCCCGGCCACGATCGAGCAGCGCGAGAGCGCGTTGTGCGGTGCCCGAGACGTCGGCTCGTAGAGGTCGCGCTCGACGC
>JAYTZB010000233.1:0-3090 GCA_043742085.1 Polyangiaceae bacterium | reverse complement strand
GTGAGGTGGAGCGCGCTCGTGGCGGACGTCGTCGCGACCGCGTGCTTGGCCCCGACGAGCTCCGCGATGCGACGCTCGAACTCGGCGACCTTCGGACCGAGACACACCCAGCCGCTGAGGACGACGTCGCGCATCGCCGCCGCCTCTTCCTCGCCCAGCCACGGGCGCATGAGCGGGATCTGCTGGGCGAAGAGGTCGTCGGTCACGTAGCCGCCCTCTTCTTCTTGATGTCGCGGCGCCACGCGATCAGCTGCGTGAGCCCCTCGCGCAGGCCGACCTGGGTCTCGAAGCCGAGCTTGTCCTTGGCCTTGGTCACGCCGCCGCGGCGCCGGCCGACGGGCCCCAGCTTCCGATCGGCGGTGAACTCGGGCTTGATGTCGTTGCGCCCCATGAGGTCGAGCATCATGGCGCAGAGCTCCGCGAGGCTGGTCTCGACGCC
Organism: Polyangiaceae bacterium; assembly: GCA_043742085.1. GTDB lineage: Bacteria > Myxococcota_A > Polyangia > Polyangiales > Polyangiaceae > Labilithrix. Next base: position 2,651 of record JAYTZB010000233.1, on the reverse strand, counting down.
TGTTGCGACGTTGAAGACGTCGTCATCGAGATCGCTCTCGAGCGCGAGGATGTTCGCGCGCGCCACGTCGGCGATGTGGACGAAGTCCATGGTCTGCGAGCCCGTGCCGAAGATCACGGGCGGCAGACCCTCGTCGATGCGGTCCATCCAGCGGACCATGACCTCGGTATAGACGCCGGTGATGTCCATGCGCTGGCCATACAGATTGAAGTAGCGCAACGCGACGTACTTCATCTCGTGGGTGTCGCGAAACGCGCGCAGATAGTGCTCGAGCGCGACCTTGGCGCCGCCGTACAGCGTGCGATTGTTGAGCTGCGCGGTCTCGTCCATCGGCAGCGTGTCGGGCTCGCCGTAGACGGAGGCGCTCGACGAAGCGACGATCTTCTTCACCTTGTGCTTGGCGCACGACTCGAGGACGTTGAACGTGCCGTCCATCATGACCTCGTGGCCTTCACGAGGGTTCTGCGCGCAGGCGGTGATGCGCAGCGCAGCGTGGTGGTAGACGTAGTCGCAGCCCTCGACGAGGCGATCGACGAGCGCGCGATCGCGGATGTCTCCCTCGACGAGCTCGAACCGCCCCGAGGCCTTCGCGGCGTCGACGTTGTCGCGCGAGCCGCGGACGAAGTTGTCGAGCGCGATGACCTTCGCCGCGCCGCGCTCGAGCAGCGCATCGGCGACGTGGGAGCCGACGAATCCGCCGCCGCCGGTGACCAGGATTTTCGAGTCTTTGATGCCCATGAGGTCGACCGCCGTGTGGAAGGAAGGTTCAGGTACGGAGCGTATCGAGCTCGAGGAGCGCATCGACGACGCGGTCCTGCTCCGCCGCGGTCATGCCGTGGAAGAGCGGGATCAAGATGGTCGTGTCGCGGAGCTTCTCGCTCACCGCGAGCCGGGCGCAATGGCCCTGATGGCAGTCCGGCGAGTCGTCGGGCCCGCACGACCACGTGCTCTTGCCGACGTACGCCTTCTCCTGGTGCGCGTTGCTGATGCCGCGCTTGGCGGCGATGCCGCGATCCATGAGGTGCTGGAGCGCCTCGACCTGCGTGACGCGCGCGTCGTCCTTGAGGCGGAGCGGGTAGCTCTGCCAGTTCGACCGGTGGCCGTCGGCCTCGATCGGCGCCGAGACGGTGCGGCTGGCAGCGAGGCGCTCGGCGTAGCGGTCGGCGAGCTTGCGGCGCTCGGCGACGATGGCGTCGAGCCGTGCGATCTGCGGACGGCCGACCGCCGCCTGGAGGTCGGTCATGCGGTAGTTGAACGCCGGCTCGGTGTAGTCCTCGAAGACGACCTTGTCCGAGTGGTGGCGGACCGTGTCCGGGATGCTCATCGCGTGCTGGCGGAGGAGCCGCATGCGCTTCGCGAGCTCCTCGGAGCGCGTGGTGATGATGCCGCCGTCACCGGTGGTGATGATCTTGCGCGGGTGCAGCGAGAAGCACGCGAGCGTTCCGTGCGGACGCCCGATTCGCTCCCACGTCGAACCGACGCGGATCTCGCTGCCGACCGCGCATGCTGCGTCCTCGACGACGGGGATGCCCCGCGCCTCGGCGATGGCGACGATGGCGGCGATCCGGCAGGGCATGCCGATCTGGTGGACCGGCATGATGGCCTTGGTGCGCGGGCCGATGAGGCGCTCGAGCTTCTCAGGGTCCATGCCGAACGTGTCTTCGGTCACGTCGCAGAAGACAGGCTTGCCGCCGAGCGCGACGATGGCATTCGCGGTGGCCACGAAGCTGTGACTGACCGTCACCACCTCGTCGCCGGGGCCGACGCCGAGCACGCGGAGCGCCAGCTCGAGCGCGACCGTGCAGTTGGCGACCGCGACGGCATGCGGAGCGCCGACGGCGGCGCCGTAGTCGGCTTCGAAGGCTGCGACCTCGGGTCCTTGCGTGATCCAGCCCGACCGGATGACACGCGAAGCGGCCTCGACCTCGGCATCGCCGAGCGCGGGGCGCGTGATCGGAACCTTCATCGATGTCATCCGTGCGCCGTCAGGCGAGCTCTTTGGCGACGGCGCGGACGGCGTCGATGACGACGTCGGCTTGCGCGTCGGTGAGCTCCGCGAACATCGGCAACGAGATCTCGGTCGCCGCTGCGCGCTCCGACTCGGGGAGGCTCCCGGCCTCGACGCCGAGATGCGCGTACGCGGGCTGGAGATGCACCGGCTTCGGGTAGTGGACGCCGGACTGGACGCCCTTTGCCTCGAGCTTCGCGCGGAAGTCGTCGCGCTTGTCGTGGAAGACCGGGAAGATGTGCCAGATGGCTTCGCTCCACGCATGGTGCGGTAGGGTCCGCAACCCTGGCAGACCAGAGAACGCGGCGAGATATTTCTCGGCGATCTGACGGCGGCGCGCGTTCCACGCATCGAGGTGCGGGAGCTTGGCGGAGAGGACCGCGCCCTGGAAGCCGTCCATGCGCCAGTTGAAGCCGATCTCGGTGTGGTTGTGCCGGCCCTGCTGCGCGTGGTCGCGGAGGCGACGGATGCGGGCGGCGATCTCGGCGTCGTCGGTCATGACCGCGCCGCCTTCGCCCCACGCGCCGAGGTTCTTGCCCGGGTAGAAGCTGGTCGCGTTGACGAGGCCGAGCGTGCCGACGCGCTTTCCCTTGTACTTTGCACCGACCGCCTGGGCCGTGTCCTCGATGACGGGGATGTTCTT
>JAYTZB010000232.1:0-6960 GCA_043742085.1 Polyangiaceae bacterium | reverse complement strand
TTGTTGTCGCCGTGCGGCCCGCTCGACCACGGCCCGTGATGCACGACGACGATGCGCCATACGAGCCCGGGCTCGTTGTCGGAGTCGGTCAGCGCCTTGTCGAGCCACGCGCGCGTCGGGCCGCTCGTGTACGACACCATGCCGTTGACCATGAAGAAGCGCGCGTTCGACCAGCGAAACGTCCCGCTCAGCTGATCGAGCGTGAGCTTCGGGGCGCCAGCGTCGAGCGGGACGCCGGTCACGGCGGGCGCAGGGGCGACGGCCTCCTTCGGCAGCTCGGCGGGTCCGAAGTAGCGCACGTAGTCGAGGCCGGCACCGTCGGTGAGCTCGTGATTTCCGACGCACGAGAAGATGGGACGCTCGCGCGTGAGGGGGGCCTCGATGTCGAAGAAGGACTGCCACTCCGAGCGGGAGTTGCCGCGCTCGACGAAGTCGCCGGTGTTGACGAGGAAGCTCGATGCTCGCCCGACCATCGCCACGACGACGGCGGCGTGGGCGGCGTCGTCGCTGCGGTTGTCGCCGTAGATCAGGAAACGGAACGGGTCGCCGATGTCTTCGCGCGGCGCCGTGGTCAGCGCTCCGTACCTGGTCGCGGCGCCCACGCGCACGGTGAACGCGTAGCGCGTTGCAGGCTCGAGCCCCTTCACGAGGATCGAGTGCAGCGCGCGCACGTCACGGCTCTCGATGACGCTCCCCGCCCCCGCGTCCGTCGACCCCACCGCCGAGGACATGCCGAGCTCGATGGTCACCGGCGAGGGCGGGTCGACCTCGACGAGGACCACCGCTGACGTCGGCGTGACGTGCTGCATCCACGGGCCCTTCGTGATCGGGCCCGCCGCGGCGGCCACGCGGGCGCCTCCGAGCACGGCCGCCACCCCGACGGACGCGAGAAAAGCTCCGGAAAAACGGCGTTTCATCACGAACAGCCCATCAGACTACAAGACCCGACAGTACTTCGTTCGAGCAACGTCTCCACACCGTTGCAGGGCCCTCGCGCAGATGTCGCTCGATTGACCCAAGCACCGCCGCGGACTAGGTTTTCCCTCAGGATGTCCCAGGCTCCGTCGTCGCCTCCAACGCTCGCTGCGACCCCGCAGGCGTTGGCTCCCGGGCCTGGCTCGCCTGGTCCGCCCGGTCCGCCTGGTCCGCCCGGTGGTGACTCCCTGGGCATGGACGGCATGCCCAGCCGCTTCGGCAAGTACACGCTGATCCGCAAGCTCGCGACCGGCGGCATGGCCGAGCTCTTCCTCGCCATCCAGAAGAGCGTCGCCGGATTCGAGAAGCTCCTCGTCATCAAGCGGATCCTTCCGTCGATGAACCAGGACCGCGCGTTCATCGAGATGCTCCTCCACGAGGCGCGCATCGCAGCGACGCTGTCGCACCCGAACATCGTCCAGATCTTCGACGTCGGTCAGCACGACGGCCAGTACTTCATCGCGATGGAGCACGTCCACGGCGAGGACCTGCGCTCGATCGTCCGTCAGATGAAGAAGAAGGGCGTCCTCGAGTTCCCTCTCGAGCACGCGCTCGCGATCGTCCTCGGCATGTGCGCTGGCCTCTCTTACGCGCACGAGAAGCACGAGCTCGACGGCTCGGCGCTCAACATCGTCCATCGCGACATCTCCCCGCAGAACGTGGTCGTGACGTTCACCGGCGACGTGAAGATCGTCGACTTCGGGATCGCGAAGTCCGACAGCCGCGTCGGCGAAGCGACGAAGAGCGGCAAGCTCAAAGGCAAGGTCCCGTACATGTCGCCCGAGCAGGCGCGTGGCGAGGTCATCGACGGCCGCAGCGACGTGTTCTCGACCGGCGTCATGCTCTTCGAGCTCACCACCGGCAAGCGTCTCTTCAAGGGCGCCAGCGAGTACGAGACGCTCCGTCTCATCTGCGAGCGCGACTACCCGCGTCCGAGCGACGTGCGCTCCGACTACCCGGTCGACCTCGAGCCGATCGTGATGAAGGCGCTCGCGAAGGATGCGAACGATCGCTACCAGAGCGCGCGCGAGATGCAGTCCGACATCGAGAGCTTCGTCCGCCGCCATCAGATCGCCGTCTCGCACATCGCGCTCAATCAGTTCATGCAGGGCTTGTTCGAAGACAAGCTCGCGATGCAGAAGGAAGCCCTGCTCCAGGGCAAGCAGCTCGCCGACATCATCGAGATGCAGCATGCGCTCTCTGCTCCGGACGTCGGCGACGTCGACGCGAGCGGTCGCCACGCGACCAGCACGCAGAGCATGCCTGCGGCGGCGCGCACCGTCACCGACGTCACCGCAAGCGGTCATCGGAAGAGCCGGAGCGGCATCGTGATCGGCGTTCTCCTCGGGGTGATCGCCCTCGGCGCCATCGGGGGCGGCTTCGCCTACCTGATGGTCAAGAAGAACGGCCTGGACGAGGCGCGTAGCAACGCCGCCGCCAACGATCGCGGAGACCGCGCCGCTGCCGGCAAGGGCTCGCTCGCGCTCGAGAGCACGCCTCCTGGCGCTTCGATCTGGATCAACGGCGACCTGCGTGCCGAGGTGACCCCCGCGACCATCACGCAGCTGCCCACCGGCGTGCCGCTCGACGTGAAGCTCACGATGGACGGCTTCGAGCAAGGTCGCGAACAGGTCACGCTCAAGGCCGACGACTCGCCGGCGCCGAGCGCAGCGAGCGCCACGCGCGTGAAGCTCGATCTGAAGAAGGGCTCCGTCGTCGTCGAGGTGAAGGTCGTTCCCGAGAGCGCCACGCCGGTGTTCACGCTCGACGGCAGGGTGGTCAGCGGTCCGCGCATCGAGGCCGTGACGTCGAGCGTCTCGCACAAGCTCGTGGTCACCGCGCCCGGCTTCACCGAGCAGAGCGTCAGCTTCAGCGGGAACGCGATGGAGACGAAGCATCTCGACGTCACGCTCGAGAAGGTCCCCGAGCGTCACGGACCGAGCGGGCGTCCCAATGGCGGACAGACGACCGCCAGCCCCACGCCGCCGCAGCCGGCAGGCGCGGGCAAGCTGAACGTCGGAGCATCGGGCGGGTGGTGCAACGTGACCGTCGACGGCGCGCCGCGCGGAGCAACGCCGGTCGCGGGCGTCGAGCTGTCCGCGGGCGCGCACCGCGTGACGTGCACGACCGCCGAAGGCAAGACACAGTCGGCGACGGTCACCGTCCCCGTCGACGGCACCGCCCGCTACAAGTTTAGCCTCTGACAGGTTTGTCGCTCACTCGCTGCGCTCGTTCGCTCCGTCCTCCAACGAAGCAAGACGCGCTACGGCAATTCGGTGCCGGCCTCGATGCCGTTGCAGAGGCCGCCGTCGCCGTAGCGGACGGCGAACATGAACTGCGCGCGCACGTAGTCGCCGAAGGAGCCGGCGCGGCTGCCGTTGGGCAGCTGATAGAACGGGCCGTTCGCGCTGATGAGCGGAAGCTGATCGAGCTCGTCCATCGTGACGACTCCGTTGTTGTCGCCCTCGCGATCGGCGAGGAGGAAGGGCTGGAGCTGGAGCCGCGCGGATGACGAGATGGCGTCGCGGAAGAACGCCTCCGCCGCCACCTCGACGAACACGGCATAGCGCGCATCGGGATGGATGCGCGCGCCGCGAATCGCGTCGCGGCAACCGCCGAACGACGACGCGGTTCGCGCGGTGTCGAAGCGCAGCGAAAGCTTGAGCGTCGTCTCCATCGCGAGCCCGGGAAAGGCCGCGTGCGTTGCAGTCGCCTCGAAGAGCGCGTGTGCCGGCCGGCCCGAGAGGAGCGTCAGCAGGTCGTCCGCCGTTGCGCCCTCGCCCGGCACCGTGTGATCGTCCGGCGTGGCGAGTCGCATGCCGACGTCAGGACAGTCGCCGGACATGATGCCGTTGAACGCTTGCACGACACTGCCGACCGCGCCGTCGAAGACGACGTTGGTGGCGGCGCCACGTCCCCGGTACGCGCACTGGTCGGGGCGCTCGAGGTTGACGATGGTCATCGTGCGGAACGACAGGAGGAAGCGATCGACGTGGATCGACCACTGATCGATGACCACGTTGTCGGCGAGTGTTCGCGGCGAGCCGCGACCCGTGATGGTGAACTCCGCCGAGCCGAGCGGCAGCGCCTCATCCGCCGGCACGCAGGCAAGCGCCAGCAGACACATGCATCCTACAAGGACCGGAATAGTGGACACGATCCGCATCAGAAGCCTCCTTCCACGCCGAGGCTGGGCACGGTGACCGGGCCGAAGATGCGCGCCGTGCACTGCGGAGGCGCGCGCGTCAGGCCGGGCACCGCGAGCTGCGTGCCGCACTGATAGCCGGTGGTCTCCGTGGAGAGCGTCGCGTTTAGCGCCTCCAGGACCACCGCGATGTAGCCGTGCGCGCCGACGCGCCACCGCTTCTCCACGCGGCCGTCGAGGCGCACGAAGTCGGGCGCGCGGCTGGGAGGCACGCCCACGACCTGGCCGACGAACGCCGGTGTCTGCGGCGTGACGGGGCCGCCGCTGTAGAAGACGAAGCGCGAGCCGAGCCGCCAGCCCTTGCCGAGATCGACCGAAAGCGCGGCGTTGAAGACGTGCGGCCGATCATAGGTCGAGAGGAAGGTGTGGCCGTTCGCGGTCCGCTCCGAGCGCGAGAGCGTGTACGAGACGAGACCGCCGACGGTGCGCGAGAGCTTGCGACGCGCGCCGAGCTCCAGCCCGTAGGCCGAGCCGTGTGTCTTGCCGAGCAGCGAGTCGCTCTTCTCGATGTCGATGATCTGCACCTGTGCCGTGCCCAGCGCGTCGTTGAGATCGTAGAACGCCTGGTGGAACACGGTGGCCGTTGCGGACACGTCCGAGGGCAGATCGATCTCGACCCCTGCGCTCGTCTGCGCGGAGCGCTGCAGGCCGCCTTCGAGGCGCGAGATGCTCACCGCCGGCAGCGCGAGCGGCGGCGACGGAGGCTGGGTGGCGAGGCCATACGCGTGGACGATCCTCACCTTGTCGGTGACGGCGAAGCGCGCGGTGATGCGCGGGTCGATGCCGATGGCGCGCGCGTGGTCGGAGCCGTAGACGTCGAGGCGGAGCCCCGGCGTCACCTCCATGCGCTTGTCGATCACGATCACGGCGTCGCCGCGGATGCCCGTCGCGAAGTCTGTGCGCGTCGTGAAGAGGCGCCGCTGCCGGGCGACGACGTCGTCATCGTCGGCGAAGAGCGGCAGCGAGTCGGCCTGGTAGTTGTCGATCACGAGGTCGGCACCGGCCCGCACCGTCACCGCCGGGCTGACGGGCTGCACGAGCTCGAAGCGCGCCGCCGTCATCAGGTCCTCGGCGGCGCGGCGGGCCTCGATGCGCGTGCGGTCGAAGCCGATGGTGCCGGCGAGCCGCATCGAGCCGCCGCTCGAGAGCTGGCGATCCCAGCGGAGGTCCGCGCGATGAAACTCGGAGGCGAAGAGCACCACCTCGATCTCCTTCACCTGATCGGGGCGTGGTGCGTTGCCCGAAGCGGCGTCGATCGTCTCGCGATCCGGCGTGGCTCGTTGCGTGGCGCGGTCGTAGGCGCCGAACACCAGGACCGACACGACGTCGCGATCGGTGAGCGCGTAGGCGACGCGCGCCTGGTAGTCGCGATAATCGAGCGACGTCTTCGAATCGAGGAGCGAGAACAGCGCCGACGTGTACGAGTAGCGACCGCCGGCGAGCGCCGAGCCTCGGCCGTTCGCGAACGGTGCCTCGACGAGGCCACCGGCGTCGATGACGCGGAGCACGCCTTCACCGTGCGCGCGGTCGGCGGGGGGCGCGGCGGCGGAGTCGACGATGCCGCCGGCGAAGCGACCGAGCGCCGCCGGATAGCCGCCCTTGTAGAGGTCGGTGCGCGCGATGAGCGCCGGCTGGATGACGGATGGCCCGAGGCCGAAGTGGAAGAGATAAGGGACGCGAACGCCGTCGAAGAAGTAACCGACATTGCCTGGCGGCGCTCCGCGCACGTAAAAATAGGGCAATCCGCTCACCACCGGCGTCAGGCCCGGGGCCACCTCGATGGCTCGGAAAGGATCGCCGAACGCGCCAGGCATCTGGCGCACCTCGGCGCGACCGTACGAGTCGGTGATGGGCGCGCCCACCGCGCCCTTGCCGCCGCGCACGAGCACCTCGCCCGGCGCGTCCCGCGCGGGGACTGGCGCGGCCGCGGGCGGCGATCCCAGACCAGGCGCGATCACGTCGTCGGGTGGTGGAGGCGGGGCGTCGAGCAGCGGGGCCCGCTCGGGCGGAGGAGGAGCAGGAGCGGGCGCGGCAGGCTTGGCGAAATCGATCCGGAAGCGCACGGTCGCTGCGATGGGGGCGCCTCCACGCGTCGCCGGGACGAAGCGCGCGGGGCCGACCGCCTCGACGGCGCGCGAGGCAAACGGCTCGAGACCTTCGATGATACGTGCACTCTGCACGGATCCGTCGGCAGCCACGGTGACCGCCACCACCACGAATGCATCGCCCTCCGCGCCCTCTGGATAGACGGCCTGAACCGGCGCAAGGAGACGTGGCGGGACGATGGTGTCGGCCGTGGCCGGAGCATCGTCGTCCTGGGCGCGCGCGACGTTCGTGACGACTGCGGAGGCGAACGAGAGCACGACGGTCGCCAGCGCGCGCGCGAGGTCGCGGCGCGGGGGCCAGCGCAACCGCGGCAGAGACATGGCGATTGGCGCGCGGCGCACGGCCGCGAGTCTATTACGTCGAGCGTCGCCGACGTGCGGTTACGCGCTCAGGCGCTCGACGAGCGGTCGGGGCTCACTCGACGTCGGGGGGCGGCGTCGCCTCTTCGTGTGCCCGCGAGACTGCCGGTTCGCCTCCGCCGTGCGTCGGGTCTCCACCTCGGACGGCGGCGCCGCCCGCGGGCTCCGCGGTGCGGAGCGGCTCGGCGGCGAGCGCGCCTGCCAGGCCGCCGCCGGGCTTGGACGCGCGCGCCGCTGCCGGAAGCGACGCAGGGCCGACCGAGGACCCAGGCACGGACGCGGCGACCAGCGTCGCATGCGATGCGGGCCTGACTG